>CALVKN010000024.1 GCA_944332715.1 uncultured Bacilli bacterium | reverse complement strand
GCATTCCAAATATGACCTGTTGATGAATAACTTATTTCATCTGGTGTTGTTGCTACTTTAAAATTATTGTAACCTAATTTTGTTAAAAATATTGCCATTAAATCTGTATAGCCATTACAAGTTGCATACCCTTGAAATAAAGGTCCATATGCTGTATAAGAGTCATATTCACTTGTTTCTTCTTCATTTCTTTCAACATCATATTTTGTATTATTAACGATATAATCATGTATAGTTTTTATTTTTTCATAATCATCCATATCATCAGTTAAAATACTTGCTAAAACTTCGTCAGCTTTTGCATTAATTGCCTGTATTTCTTCATCTGTATATAAATATTCAATAGTTAAGGTAATTTCCCCATTTTCATTTATACTAGTTTTAATATTAGTAAAACTATTAAATGGATGAATATAATTATTCAAGTGTGTAAGTATCAATTCATCACCACTGATTTTAGAAACATCACTTAAGCATTCTGTATATTCATCTGGACAATAAAAAGTAAACTGATCCCAACCATTATTAATAACACTATAATAAATATTTAATAAATCTTGAAAAGAATAGGGAATGTAATCATCACTTCTTTGAACAAATAAATAATCATATTCTTTAGTATATTCATTTGCATCATTAATTACAAGTACTGGCTCATCACTTACAATACTAGCAAGTTTATCAGTAATTGGATTAATAAATCCAATGCTAAGTATAATTGATATAATACAAATTATTGCAACAATTATCTTTTTCATTCTATCACCTTAATATAATAATAGCAAAAAAAAATAAAGTAAACAATTGTTACTTCATATTTTTTACTTTTTGTGTCAATCTTGCTTTTTGTCTATCAGCAGTATTTTTCTTTACTAAACCTTTACTAACTGCTTTATCACTATATTTTTGAACATCTTTAACTAGTTTTTCAGCTTCTTCAACATTGCCAGCAGCAATTGCCTTATCGCAGTTCTTAATAAGGTTTTGAACACGCATCTTAAGTTCATGGTTATTGTCAGTTTTCTTAGCAATAACTTTTACAGCTTTTTTTGAACTTTTAATATTTGGCATAATCAAACTCCTTCCTCATTTCTTAATAATTTTAACAAATATTAGTGTATTTATCAAGTGTTTTAATAAATATCTAAGTTTTTTTCCTGTATAAACCTATTAAATGCTTCCTTCCAAGTATTATTATCTAAATTTGGATAATATTTATCAAGATACGTTGCAAACATATTATAATAATCTATTCCCTTATCAAACTCATTAATTAATATATTACACCATTCAAAACTAATATCATCCATTTTACTTTGCAAATAGAAATTTTTAACTTCTTCAAAATCATATTTTAATTCGCATTGCTTATATGTTACTAAACTTTTATCTATCTCTAATATTCCAAATACTACAACCCTTTTATTAAAGCAGGGAAGTAGTGCTCCAGTATTTATAAATAATTTGTTTTTATATTTAGTACAAAAGGGAATATGACTGTGAGCAAATAGGTAAACATCAACATTAAAGTCTTTGATTAATCTATCAAATAAAG
This sequence comes from uncultured Bacilli bacterium, assembly GCA_944332715.1. Lineage (GTDB taxonomy): Bacteria > Bacillota_I > Bacilli_A > RF39 > UBA660 > Onthocola_B. Next base: position 18,077 of record CALVKN010000024.1, on the reverse strand, counting down.
GATAATCGTTATTATAAACCAAATCTCTTACATTATAAGGACTTCCATGTGATATACAAATACGTACATTATTAATAGTAACTACTTTTGTTATATCATTTTTCTTAATAAAATCTAGATTATCTTGTCTAATATTTTTATGTGCATAATTCATTAAAGCAAACCTAGGGTTATTTTTCCAAGAAGAACCATCATAATTAATAATAGATTCTTCCCGATTCCCATTTACCATAATAGGGTTAATATTTCTTAATCTATCTAACACTTCATTAACAAATACACCATCAGTTATTACATCTCCACAAATAATATAATCATTTATACCTTGTTTTTTAGTATATTTTAATATTTTATCTAATAATAGATAATTAGAGTGTATATCATTAATTATAGCAATTCTTTTACTCATCTTTTGTTTCGCTCCTTAAAAATATCTTTATAATATTTAATAAAATCTTTTTTTCTTCACTACTTAACTTATACATTTCTTTAATTATATTTTTAGTTTTATTAAAATCAATTTTATTTAATTCACTTTTTTCAGTATATCCTGAATTATATAAGACCCTAAAAAAAGTACTTACAAATAACTTTCTTTCGCTAGTATTATATTTTCCAATTATTTGTCTTACCTTTCTATCTATATTATATGAATAATCACTCAAATTACCATTTACAAACATGCCTCCAAAACATTGCCATGTAAAAGCATCGTGGCTCATACTTTTTTTAGCGTAACTTTTAATTACTTTAACATCACTCGTATTATCTAAAAGAATTCCTACAATACTTTCTTCAGGAATATAAGTAATAATTTTTTTCTGTATTTTTTTAAAATTTTTAGAGTTAACTATCTCACTTAAAAAACCTGGTCCATCAAAATTATATATTTTCTTTATTTTAAATCTAGTCAAAAAGTTTGCAGATAAACCAGCAGCCATACTCAAGTTACCCCCCTTAGAGTGGCCCCCGATATAAATGTTAAAGTTATTGAGTGTTGCATGCTTTTTTAAATACTTCATGGCACTTTCTTGGGCTAAAACAGGGTATAGGTAGCACATTTTAAAGTCTTCTTCCCAACCAACTAAGTTATCTTCCGTTCCTTCAAAAGATATAAATATTGTATGTTTATCTAATCTAATAGTTATAGCTCCGAATTGTTCATCCTTTGTATTGATTTTAGTATAATCTTCAAGTACTAAATCTTTATATCTATCCTTAGTACCAAGTAAATCAAACAACATTTTTGTTTTATCTATAAATGTATCTTTTTTCTTTAAATTAAATTTTCGATAAATTAAATTACGTGCTTCTTTAATAGTAATACCATTCTTTATTGGTAAATTAACATAGGATATTAAAGAAAAAATTAAAGCATCTACATCATTAAAAGGAAATTCTTTAAAACTATAGTCTCCTAAAATATTGATATATTTTAAAATTGTATCTTGCATAGCCTCACCACCATAATTATATTATAAAAAAACTTTAATTTAAAGCCTTCCTTCGACATATTATTTGCTATGTTTGTAGTAATATATAATTGTGATTAATATGAAAGCAAAATTTAAACCACGAAGAAAAATTAAGATTTTTATGTTTAAAGCATTTGTCATTACTCTTATTATACTTACATCTTTTGGAGTTACATTTAAAGTGTTATATAATGACATTTTAGTTACAATTGATAACAAAACTTACTTAGATTATTTAGTAAATGATTCATTTTCTAAATTTTCTTTAAGTGATCTAACTAATTTATCTAGTACGGAATTTTTACTTAAATATTCCTTCGGCATAACTGACTTCAATACAGGTCTAGAAGATTTTTCTTTGTCAACTCCCGTTAATAGTGAGGTCGAAACACCAGAAAATACTAATGTTTCACCAACAGTTTATATTTATAATTCTCACCAAACTGAAAGTTATAAAAGTGATTTTGCTGAAAGTTTTAATATCAATAATACTGTTTATTTAGCAAGTCACATTTTAAAAGAATATTTAACAGATTTAGGTATTGGAGTTATTGTTGAAGAAAATAATATTGTTGATATATTAAATGCTAATGGCTGGAAATATGGTAGTAGTTATAAAGCAAGCCGTATTTTACTTGAACAGGCCAAAGAAAGTAATCCTACTTTAACTTTTTTTATCGACTTACATAGAGACTCCGCTAGTTATGAGAGAACCATGACTGAAATTGATGGTAAAAAATATGCTAAGATAATGTTTGTTGTAGGCCTAAAACATGAAAACTATGCTCCGAATTTAGAACTTGCCAATGCTTTAAATGAGAAACTAAAAGAATTTAATCCTTCTCTTAGCAGGGGAGTCCTAGAAAAAGATAATGCTGGTGCCAATAGTATTTATAATCAAGATTTTGATCCTAATACTATTCTTATTGAAGTTGGAGGTCAATATAATTACATTGAGGAAGTAAATAATACATTAAAAGTATTTGCTGATATTTTATATGATTATTTAGGTGAGGAAACATGAAAAAAAAGGGAAATTGGTTTTTACGTTTAATTACTATTTCTTTTATCGTTTTTTTAGGTTTGTATATTGCCTCAATTAGTGGTTATTATGAATCAACCGTAGGAAATAAAGTTGCTTTAACTGATAAAGCAATAAAAGAGTTTGAAAACGATGTCCTAAATGGTAAGACTGTAGATATAAATACTTATATAACCAAAGATGATAAAGATTATTCCAACACATTTACAGATTTAGGAGACAAATTTTCAGAATCGATGGGAAAACTTTTAACTGATGGTATCGGTGGTATTTGGGATGCCATAAAAGTATTGTTTTTTTGAAACTTAATATAGTATAATATTTGCAGGTGTTGTGAAATGAAACAATCAAATATTAGAAATTTTTCAATAATTGCCCATATAGATCATGGTAAGAGTACTCTTGCTGATAGAATTCTCGAACTTACTGGAGCAGTATCTAAAAGAGAAATGAAAGACCAACTTCTAGATAGTATGGACTTAGAAAGAGAACGGGGTATAACTATTAAACTTAATGCGGTTAAGTTAGAGTATAACGGTTATATTATTAATTTAATTGATACTCCTGGTCATGTCGATTTTTCTTATGAAGTATCCCGTAGCCTTGCTGCTTGTGAAGGGGCAGTTTTAGTTGTGGATGCTGCTCAAGGAATTGAAGCTCAAACTCTTGCTAATCTTTATTTGGCCTTAGAAAATGATTTAACAATAATACCTGTTATTAATAAAATAGATTTACCAAATGCCAATATTCCTAAAGTTAAGCAAGAACTTATAGATGTTTTAGGTTTTAAAGATGAAGATATTATTCTTTGTAGTGCCAAAACTGGTGAAGGAGTTAAAGACATATTAGATGCGGTGGTCGATAGAATAGACCCTCCAAAAATTAATGTTAATGCCAAAACTAGAGCTTTAATATTTGACTCTTACTTTGATTCATATCGTGGTGTTATTTTGCTTGTAAAAGTTGTCGATGGTGAAATAAAACTAGGTGATAAAATAAAAATGCTTGCAACCGGTAGTACCTTTGAAGTAGTAGAACTTGGAGTTCATACCCCAAAAGAAGAAAAATACAAGAGCCTAAAAAGTGGTGAAGTAGGTTATATTGCGGCATCAATTAAAGATATCCAGTCTGTTTCTGTCGGAGATACCATTACCACATTAAATAACGAAGCAAGTGAGGCTCTTGCGGGTTATAAAAAGATGAAACCGATGGTTTTCTCAGGCATATTTCCAACAGAAGCAAATAGATATGAAGAATTAAAAGAAGCCTTAAATAAATTAAAACTAAATGATGCGGCTTTAACTTTTGAACCTGAAACGAGTGAAGCCCTAGGTTTTGGTTTTCGTATTGGTTTTTTAGGTCTTCTTCATATGGATGTAATAATTACTCGTATTGAAAGAGAATTTGATATTGGTATTATTGCCACAAGTCCCAGTGTAATTTATAAAGTTACTTTAACTGATGGTTCATTACTTGAGGTTGACTCTCCAAATAAGATGCCTGATAGAGCCAAAATATCTTCTATTGAAGAACCATACATCTATACAAGTATAATTGCTCCATCAGAATATGTTGGACCAATTATGGAACTTTGTCAAAATAAACGTGGTATCTATAAATCTATAGAATATATTGATGCAACAAGAATAAATGTCCACTATGAAATACCACTATCGGAAATAGTATATGACTTTTATGATAAATTAAAAAGTACTACCAAAGGTTATGCTTCATTTGACTATGAACTATGTGGTTATAAGGTAAGTAATTTAGTTAAAATGGATATCCTACTTAATGGCGAAATTGTTGATGCCCTAAGTGTTATTGTTCATAAAGATTTTGCTTATTCTAAAGGACGTGCGATAGTTACTAAATTAAAAGAATTAATACCTCGTCAAATGTTTCAAATACCTATCCAAGCAAGTATAGGTTCCAAAGTAATTGCTAGAGAAAACATTAGTGCCATGCGTAAAAATGTTTTATCTAAGTGTTACGGCGGCGATGTATCAAGAAAAAGGAAATTACTTGAAAAGCAAAAGGAAGGGAAAAAGAGAATGAAGATGGTTGGTTCTGTTGAAGTACCACAAGAAGCTTTCCTAGCAGTTTTAGGTGGTGAATAATGAAATCTGTTTATATCCATATTCCTTTTTGTAAAAGTATTTGCTCATATTGTGATTTTTGTAAATTTTTATATAACGAAAAGTGGGTTGGAGCATATCTTACAGGACTAAAAAATGAAATAAAAGATAGATATATGGATGACGAGATTAGAACCATTTATATCGGCGGGGGAACTCCCTCAGCCCTAAGTATCGAAGAATTACGGCGTCTTTTTAAAATTATCTCTATATTTAAAACAGATAGCTTGGAAGAATTTACTTTTGAATGTAATTTAAGTGATATAACTAAGGAATTACTCCTATTACTTAAATATAATAAAGTAAATAGATTAAGTATTGGCGTAGAATCATTTAATAAAAAGAATTTAGAATTTATGGAACGCAGTGCTGACTTTAAAGATGCATGTGAAAAAATAAAGTTATGTCGTGAGTATGGATTTAACAATATCAATATTGATTTAATGTATGCCATACCTGGAGAAACTTTGCGTGATCTAAAAAAAGATATCGATTTATTCTTACGCCTTAATCCAACCCACATCAGCACTTATAGTCTTATTTTAGAGGATCACACTAAAGCAAGTGCGAGTGATGCAACTTATATCGAAGAAGAGCTTGATTATGAAATGTTTCGTTTACTAGAAAAAAAGATTGGTAAAGATAAACATTATGAAATAAGTAATTATGCACTTCCCGGTTATGAATCTATTCATAATTTAGTTTATTGGAACAATGAAGAATATTACGGTTTTGGCCTAGGTGCTGCTGGTTATATCGATGATATAAGATATCAAAACACTAAAAATTTAAAGGAATATCTTCTAGGTAATTATGTAGCAGAAAATGAAATTTTAGGTAAAAAAGAAAAAATGGATTATGAAATTATGTTAGGTCTAAGGAAACTAAGTGGTATTGATATAAATAAATTCCGCGAAAAATATGGGGAAGATATTGAATCGATTTATAACTTAAAACCACTTTATAAAAATAAAGATTTAATAAAGAAGAAAAATCATATCTTCATTAATCCAGAAAAAATATATGTTATGAATGAAATATTAATTAAAATTATATAACGCATTTAAACAAAAAAAACGTTTAAATGTGTTTTTATATGATATAATATAAGCAGGTGATGTTTAAAATGAAAATTCTTAAATTAAAAGTTAATAATTTTTTCTTATGCAAAAATGATTTGAATATTAGTTTTATGCCAATTTCTAAAAAAACATTAGAGGATAAAGAATATGAATTATTAGAAATAGCTCCAGAACTTTATGTCTATAATTCTGTAGCTTTCATCGGTAAAAATGCTTCTGGTAAAACGACATTACTAAGACTTTTGAACATGGTTTATGAAATACTTTCATTTTTTAGGATAGAAAATTTCAAATATCTAATAAGTCAAACTATGACATTAGAACTATTTTTTTACCATGAAAATAAAATTTACTTTTATAAAACTAATATTTTAAATCAAAAAGGTATAATTAAATTTAATGAAGAAGAAATTTATTATCGAACCTATAATAAAACTGCTCTTAAAAATTTATTTGATTTGAATTTATATACAAAGATGGAAATATCTAATTTATTACCTGAAGATACTTCTGCACTTTTTAATGTTTTTAAAAAAGTTGATTCCAAAATTTTATATTACTCAAGTGATGATTATAATTTAGAAATATATTTTAATATTTATAAATTGCTTGGGGAAAATAAACCAATTATAATTAAAGATATATTGCAACTATTTGATGAACATATTACAAATATTGAATTAACTGATAATGATTTTTTTAAGATTACTTATTTTGATAACAGTAGTGAAACATTAACTCAAAAAGAATTAAATGAGAAACTATCGAGCGGCACAGAAAAAGGAATTGCTTTATTTGTTTATATAGTATATTCTTTAACTCATGGAATTGACTTAATTGTTGATGAAATAGAAACCCATTTTCACAAAACTTTAGTAAATAACATAATAAGTCTATATAAAGATAAAAGAATTAATAAATATAGTGCAACCTTAATATTTTCTACGCATTATCCCGAAATATTAGATCTTTTTAATCGTAGTGATAATATCTATATAACTAAAAATAATAGTCAAATATATTTAGAAAATATTTATTTAGATTATAATGCTCGTAGTGAATTATTAAAAAGCAAGAGATTTTATAATAATGCCTTTGATACAAATGTTTCGTATGATAATTTAATGAAATTTAAAGAGGATTTAATGTGAGCCAATTTCTAGTCATGTGTGAAGGTCCTAATGAAAAGGCTATAATTGATTTATTAATTGACAATGATAAAATGATTATAAAAAGGCGTGATTTATTAAACCGTGAGGTATTCTTTGCTAGACAAATAAAAAATTCTCCAATTATTCAATCAGCCTTAAGAACATATAACCAGGAGGTTATTGTAATTAGAATTGGAGATAAATTATCTGATGAATTAAAAATCCCTAAGGAATTCAATAAATTAATTTCTTCATATTCTGTCCAAAAAGTTTGTACTAAACCAGAGTTAGAAATATTATTAATTATAAATGAAAAATTATTCAAGGAATATAGCAAAGTAAAAAATAAAATGTCTCCGAAAGAATTTGCTAAGAAATATATAAAATACAACAAAGAGAAATATAATAATAGTACTGAATTTTGGATTAAGTATTATAATTCTAATATTAACCAATTAGTAAACAATATAAAAGAGTATAAAAGGCTTAAAAAAAATCTAAAAGGAGAAGAATATTTAGCAGATTATTTGTCGTAATTTTGGATAAACTATTACTAGGTGTTAATTATGCTAAGTGACTTAGAAATTATTAATGGAGAATTATCTCCAGCATTTGACTCTTTAAATAATATTTATTCCGTTACAGTTAGCGAAGATGTTGATGAATTGGTAATGGAATATAGCACAACTGATGGCTATATTGTTAATGTAATTGATAACCAAGACTTAGATGAGGGAGAAAATGAAGTATATTTACAAGTAATTAAAGATGAAGAGATAAATACCTATACACTACTTGTATATAAAGAAAGTAGCGAACCTGTTTTTAATTATGAATATGTGCCTGAAACTATAGAAGTTGAAAGTGAACTTCCAGAATATGTTGCTCCCTTAATTATTGGTTCATGTTTACTAATTATTCTAATTTTTGCAATACTTCTTTTTAAACGTAAAAAAAGTTGATATAATAAATAGGGAGGATTTGATATGAAGTTAGATGGAAAAGTAGCAGTTGTTACTGGAGGATACCTAGGTGCAGGTCGTGGTATAGTAAATACCTTTTTGAGGTATGGTGCTAAAATTATTGTTCTTGATTATAATGAAGGTGTTACAAGCATGAATAGTGAGAACATTTTAGCATACAATGTCGATATTAGGGATACTAAAATGATTATCAATGCTTTAAATGATGCCATGAAAAAATATTCAAAAATTGATATTTTAGTAAATAATGCAGGAGTTTGTAAACTCACACCCTTTAGAGAAACTGCTGATGAAGTAAGAGATTTTCACTTTGATATTAATATTAAGGGAACTTGGAATGTAACACGAGAATGTTTGAAGTATATGAATAAGGGTGGATCTATAGTTAATATGTCAAGTGTAACTGGACCAAATGTTGCTGATCCCGGAGAAGTAGCTTACGCTACAACTAAAGCAGCAGTCTTAGGATTTACGAAATCCCTTGCAGCAGAACTTGCACACGATAATATTCGTGTTAATGCTATAATGCCCGGATATATTCATACACCAATGGTTGAGGGTATGTCTAAAGATAGTAATCCGGATGACCCTGAAAGTGTAATTGATGGTATTGCTGCAGCAATTCCTTTAAAAAGACTTGCAACACCAGAAGAAATCGGTGAACTTGCAGCATTCCTTGCAAGTAGTGAATCTAGCTACATCGCTGGTCAAGGTATAATAATTGATGGCGGATCAACACTACCAGAAACAATGACTATGGGAGTATAACAAAAAAGATGGGAAAAAATCCCATCTTGATTTATATATCAAAGCATTTAATCGCTTTGATATTTTTATTATATGCCAAAATAAAAAATATATACATAAAAAAACTACATTTATTTATGCAGCCTTCTTACTCATAGTTCTTGCTTCTCTAGCACTTATGATTACTTTTTCCCCATTTATAGTTTTCTTTTGTAAATTTGGTTTTTGTTTCATCTTAGTTGCTCTTAAAGAATGCGATCTTCTATTCCCACTTAAAGGTTTTTTAGTAGTTACTTTTGTAGCCATAATCTGCCTCCTTTTCATTACTTAAAAATTTTATCATTATATTCTATGTTTGTCAATTAAATATCTAGTTAAATTGCGTATTTTATGTTAATATATAGGCATTTGGGAAGGAAAAAAGAAATATGAATCGAAGCAAAGAATTAAAAATATATGAATCATTAGGAATTAAGCACTTTAAAAAGTTTATAATGCGACTTCATTATCTATTGTATCTACCACTATCTTTTTTGCTTAAAAAAGAATATCGCCAAGAGTTTTATTATAATGTAAGAAATAATTATAAAATAGGTAAAGTTAATGAATTAAAAGATATTAAAACATTTAAAAAGAATCTTTACTTTAATGGATTTATTCATGCTACAATTGCTTTTTTTAATATTATTTTCCTTATTTTCTCAGTATCACCGCTCTCTTTTCTTATTAATCTAATTTGGCTTTTGATAAATACTTATTGTACAATGCTTCAAAGATATAATTATATTAGAATTGATAATATGTTATCTAGGTGTGAGCCTTTGGAAAGGAAAAAGAAAGATAATTTACAAAAACAATTAGCGTATGATGAATTTGTTGAGCACAATATAAAACACAAAATACTAAATTCTAAAAAAGAAATTGAAAGAGATATAACTTTCGATGAATTTTTAAATGCCGCATCCCTTAGCCAAATTAAGGAATACATGACTTATTTAAGAAAACTCCAAGATGGGTCTTTAGAAGAGTCAATGCCTTTAAATAAAAAAGAAACGCTACAAATGACTTTAAAAAGAGAAAGACATAACAAATAAACTTTATTATCTTGGCTATCTTTAAAATTTGCTATATAATATTACTTGAGGTAATAATATGTATGCACCACTTAAAGTAACAACAGATTACACACTTCTTAAAAGTTTGATTAAAATTCCTGATTTAATCACCTTTTTAGTATCTAATAAAATAAGTGCCTGTGCTATATGTGATGAAAACCTTTATGGGGCCCTAGATTTTTACAAGAGTTGTAAGAATAATAATATTAAACCTATAATTGGGTTAAGTGTTTTATTAAATGACTTAGATATATACTTATATGCTATTAATTACGATGGCTACAAAAACTTACTTAAAATACATACTATTATTGAAACAAGAAGTTTAGGTATAGTTGATTTAGAAGAACTTAAAGATAACATTTTATGTATTATTCCTTATAAAAGTACTGAACTTTGGAAAAATTTATCATTTTTCAAATATTTATATATAGGTTTTAGTAATCTATTTGAAAAAAATAATGCTTTAATATTAACTAGTAATATTGTTTATGTAAATGACTTACGAGCATTAAAATTGGAAGATGTCAAGTATCTAAATTTTCTAGATGACTTAAGAAAAGAAACAAGGCTAGATTATTCTAATAATTATTATCAAATTAAAGATTTTATTGATAGCGAAAAAATAGAGAAAATCGTAAATTTAATCGATTTAGAAATTCCTCATGATAAAAGATATATCCCAGAATATAAACCTAATATTGATGCTGCAGCTTTCTTAAAAAACTTAAGTCTTAAAGGCTTAAATAAGAGATTGAATGGTAATATTCCGGCATCTTACTTAGAAAGACTTAACTACGAACTATCAGTTATTGATAAAATGGGTTTTGTTAATTATTTTCTAATTGTGTATGATTATGTTTTATATGCCAAGAAGCATGACATTTTAGTAGGCCCAGGTCGTGGTTCTGCTGCAGGTTCTTTAGTAAGTTTTTCAATTGGTATTACTGATATTGATCCGATAAAATATAATTTGTTATTTGAGCGATTCTTAAATCCCTCTCGTGTAACTATGCCCGATATCGATATTGACTTTGATGCCACCAAAAGAGGCATGGTAATCGATTATGTCAAAGAAAAATATGGCGAAAAGAAAGTCGCCTTAGGTCTAACATTTAATACTCTAAAAAGTAAATTAGTTATAAGAGAAGTAGGTAAACTTTTGCATGTTGATAACATTTTAATTGATCGCTTTACCAAAGTAATTGATGCTCATTTGAGTTTAAAAGATAATTTAAAAAATGAATATGTTAAAAAATATTTAAATACTTATAAAGAATTAAAGCCTGTTTATGAAGTATCTATAAAACTAGAAGGAATAAAGAAAAATATATCTACTCATGCTGCAGGAGTTGTAATATCAAGCATCGATTTAGATGAAGTAATACCCGTGCACATCAGTAATGGTGAATTAATTACCGGTTCAACCATGGAATTTCTAGAAGATATTGGTCTACTTAAGATGGACTTTTTGGGACTTAAAAATCTAACGATGATTGCCAGTATCACTAAAATGATAGGGCAAGATGTCTTAAAAGATATCGATTTAAATGATAAAAAAGTTTATGAATTATTTATTAATGCTAAAACTGATGGCATATTTCAATTTGAAACACCAGCGATGAAATCTTTACTTGTTAAGTTAAAACCAACTTGTTTTAATGATCTAATTGTGGCAGTTGCTCTAGGTAGACCAGGTCCTAAAGAACAAGCTCCATCATTTATAAAACGCCGTAATAAAGAAGAGAGTATTACTTATATTCATCCTGATTTAGAAAATATATTGCATGAAACCTATGGTATTTTAATTTATCAAGAACAAATTATTGCCATATTAGTAAAAATTGCTGGCTACAACCTAGCCGAAGCGGACCTAATAAGAAGAGCAGTATCTAAGAAAAAAGAAAGTGTTTTACTAAGTGAAAAAGAAAAATTTGTTAAAAGAGCCATAAGTAAAGGTTATACCAAAGATGTAGCAGTAGATATCTATAACTTAATTGTTAAATTTGCAAGCTATGGATTCAATAAATCTCATTCCGTTGCTTATGCTTTAATTGCTTATCAAATGGCTTATCTAAAAACATATTATCCAGCACACTTTTTTACGCAATTATTAAATGATGGCAATAACACTAAAAATACTTATTATTTTGCTTATCTAAAAAGTAAAGGTATCAAGTTTTTTAAACCAAATATTAATAATACTAATCTAGATTATTATATTAATGATAATAAACTTTTTATGCCTTTGTGGATTATTAAAAATATCAATTTAGATCTAACTAAAAAAATAATTTCCTCTCGGGGTAATGGTTATACCGATATTTTTGATTTTGCTTATAAAACTAAAGATTTTATGACTAAAGGTATTATGGAAAATTTAATTAGAGCTGGAGCAATGGATAATTTTTCTCTTAATCATCAAACACTAATAAACAATATCGATGCGGCCTTAAATTATGGCTGGTTGGCTGATCCTGATGGCTTAATCCCTAAACCTTTAATTGTTGAGTATAATGAATATAATTCTGATATTTTAAGAAGTGATGAGTTAAATAGTTATGGATTTTATATAACTAATCATCCTGCAAGTATTTATCTATCTAAAGAATATATGAAAATAAGTATGATGAAAAATTATGCTTATAAAAAAATTAAAACAGTAGTAATTGTTGAAAAAATAAGCAAAATTAAAACTAAAAAGAATGAAGATATGGCCTTTTTTACAGGTAGTGATGAAACTGGTATTGCAGATTTTACAGTATTTCCTAAAGTCTATGACTTGTTTAAAAGTGTTAAAAATAATGATTTAGTAATGGTTCTAGGTGAGGTCCAACAAAGATTTGATAAATACCAAATCGTAGTTAATAATATAAAAATCATTGAAAATTAACAAATATATTTTTTGAATTTTCTCCTTTTGTAAGTGAAATAGTATCAATTATTTTTGACGTTTAAAACTATAAAATATTTTTCGTGATATACTTATATTGGTAATGAAATTTTTAAAGAAAATAGCAATTATTAAGGATACAAAAAAATTTGACAAATGCTAGATTATAGTAAATAATATAAAGAGTTGGGTGGTTTAAATGAATGATGAAGTAAAAAGATTTTTTGATAGTATTGGGTTTTCTGGAGAAGGCTTTGATATGTCTTTAATATCCAAAGTGGTTTTAAAAAAAGATACACAACAGTTTATTGTCTATATTAAAAATACTACAGTCATTCCTGTTAATAATGTTAATCAATTATTTTTGTGTGCGAGTAATGGTATTAATGGTACCAAAAAATGTGAAGTAAGACTTGTTTATGATAAAGTAACTTTTGAAGATATAAAAGCATATTTAGATTATTTTATTGATGAAATAATTATCAGAAGACCTTCATTAATTGGTCTTAAAAAGACAGATGTTGATATTCAAGATAATACCTTATATTTTCATGTCTTAAATGAGTTTGAGAAAAATGATTTGTTGTTTGAAAGTAAAGGCTTATTAAATCAACTTAAACGCTATGGTTTAGGAGAATTGAAAATAGAAATAGTTATAAGTGAAGATTTACGTCAAGAAGTGCAAGCTGAAATAGAACAAGCCAGGGCGAGTGTTGAGGTAAAAAAGGAAGATTCTCCGATAGTCATTGGGACTCACAAAGATGGTAATGTCACTCAGCTTAACAATATTTTAGGGGAAACTAAAAATATAATTGTTGAAGTATACATATTTGCTAAAGAAGTTGTTGAACGCCAAGGAAAAAAGGGACCAATTTTTATCCTTAACATGAAAGTTAGTGATAAAACTGATAGTTATTTAATGAAACTTGTTCGTTTTGATGAAGAAGAGTTTGCAGAAATAAATAAAAAACTTAATGTTGGGGATTGGTATCGTGTTCATGGTAATGTTGAAATGGATGCATATTTAAAACAAATGATTTTAAATGCGAGAAATATTGAAGCAATTCCATCCAAAGATGTTAAAGTAAAAGATGAAACCCCTGAAAAAAGAATTGAACTTCACGCTCACACCATGATGAGTATGATGGATGGGGTAATTGATGCTAGTGCTCTTGTTAAATTTGCATCTAAATTAGGTCATAAAGCGATAGGTATAATGGATCACAACTGCCTTCAAGCATACCCAGATGTTTATAACACATTGGCTAAAATCAATAAAGGTAAAGAAGATGCTGATAAATTTAAAGCACTTTATGGAGCAGAACTTAATGTTGTTGATGTTGAGGCCAATATCGTATTTAAAAATAAAGAATATAATTTATTTGATCAAGAATATGTCGTATATGATACAGAAACTACTGGTTTAAATAGTGGAACTGATCAAATGATTGAAATTGGGGCAGTAAAGGTTAAAAATGATGAAATAATCGAAAGATTCGATGAACTTATCGCTTGTGATCATCCATTACCTAAAATAATTACAGAATTAACTAATATAACTGATGAAATGCTCGTTGGTAAAGATAGTGAAGAAAATGTAACTAAGAGATTCCTTGAGTTTATTGGCGACTTACCATTAGTTGCTCACAATGCGCAGTTTGATATATCATTTATCACTAGTGCTGTAAAAAAATATAACTTAGGAGAATTTAACAATACTGTTATTGACACCATGGGCCTTGCTCGAAATATGTACCCTAATTGGCGAAATCATAAACTTTCAACCCTAGTTAAAAACTTAGAAGTAGAGTGGGATGAAGATAAACACCATAGAGCAGATTACGACTGCGAGGGAACTAGTAAATGTTTTTACCGCATGCTTACTGAACTAAAAAGGCAAAATATTAAAACAACCATAGATTTAGAAGGACTTGCTGATAAAGAAAATGCTATCAAGTTTGCTCGACCTTTTCATTTAACAATTATTGCTAAAAATAAAGTAGGTTTAAAAAACTTATTTAAAATAATCAGTTTAGCCAATACAAAATATTTATATAAAGGAAAAGAACCAAAAATACCTAGAACTGATTTAATGGATTTACGTGAAGGTCTCCTTATTGGTAGTGGTTGTATTAATGGTGAAGTATTTGAAAAAGGTGTTGGACTTACTGATGATGAACTAATTGATATGATGAACTTTTATGATTATATTGAGGTCCAACCGGCATCTGCTTGTTCCCATATTATTGGGCCAGACAAGAAATTTCATAACATACCAGAGTATAATGGCTATATAACTAGACTTATTAAAACCGCTAAAAAAATTGGTAAGATTCCTGTAGCAACTGGTGATGTTCATAATCTTCGCCCGGATGACTTAATATATCGTAAGATTATTATCAACCAAAAAACAAATGGTAAGATTCATCCTCTTAATTATAGTGATATTGAAGTGCCAAATATGTACTTTTTAACTACCGATGAAATGCTTGATGCATTCTCATTCCTAGATGAAGAACTAAAAAAAGAAGTAGTTATAACCAATACACATAAAATTGCCGATATGGTTGAGGAACTGCAAATTATTCATGATAAACTTTATACTCCAATTTTGGAAAATTCAGCAGAAATTACAAAAGATATGGTTTATAAGAAAGCCCATGAAATATATGGGGACCCACTTCCTCAAAATATTGAAGAACGCTTAGAAGCAGAACTTGCAGGTATCATCGGTGGAGGTTTCGATGTTATTTACCTAATTGCGGAAAAACTAGTTAAGAAAAGTAATGCAGATGGTTACTTCGTTGGTTCCCGTGGTTCGGTTGGTTCATCACTAGTTGCTACCATGATGGGTATTACCGAGGTTAACGGACTTCCTCCGCATTATGTATGTCCTAAGTGTAAAAAATCATACTTTGAAGATGAAAATGGTGAAAGCCTAGCCAACACTTATTCGAGTGGTTATGATATGCCTGATAGAACATGTGAGTGTGGAACAAAATTAAAAAAAGAAGGTCAAGACATGCCATTTGCCACATTCTTAGGATTTAAAGCCGAAAAAGTTCCTGATATCGACCTTAACTTCTCTGGTGATAATCAAGCTGATGCCCATAATTATGTCAAAGTATTGTTCGGTAGTGACCATGCATATCGCGCCGGAACAATATCTACAGTTGCAGATAAAACAGCATTCGGGTATGTTCGTGGTTACTGTGAAGATAAAAATATTATCTTAAATAATATTGAAATGGAAAGATTAGCAATAGGGTGTACCGGAGTAAAAAGAACTACTGGACAACACCCTGGGGGAATTATCGTTATACCACAGTACATGGATGTATTTGACTTTACCCCATATCAATATCCTGCTGATGAACCAGATAGTACTTGGTATACAACGCACTTTGACTTCCACGCTATCCATGATAATGTCTTAAAACTAGATATACTTGGACACGATGATCCAACAATGCTAAGGTATTTGGGGGATACAACTAAAGTAAACATACTAGATATTCCTTTTGATGATAAAAATGTTTTAAGTTTATTTACCTCACCTAAGGCTCTAGGAGTTACCGAAGAACAAATTTTAAATAAAACAGGTACATTAGGTATACCTGAATTTGGTACTAACTTTGCTATTAACATGCTTTTAGAAATAAAGCCGACGCACTTCGCAGACCTTGTAAAAATCGCTGGTCTTTCTCATGGTACGAACGTATGGCAAGGTAATGTGCGTGAACTTATCGTCAATAATGTTGCTTCATTTAATGAAGTGGTTGGATGCCGTGATGATATTATGGTTAGTTTAATTAATTACGGACTTGATTCTTCAAAAGCATTTAAAATAAGTGAATTCGTTCGTAAAGGAAAAGCTAAAAAAGAACCAGATACTTGGTTAGAACATGCTGCTTTAATGCGTGAACATAGTGTTCCAGAATGGTTTATTGAGTGTTGTAGAAAAATTGAATACATGTTCCCAAAAGCCCATGCTTGTGCCTATGTTATGATGGCTTACCGTGTTGCTTGGTTCAAAGTTTATTATCCACTTTATTATTATTCAGCCTTCTTTAGTATAAGAAGAAGTGACTTCGATGTTAAAGCTATGCTTGGTGGTTATGATGGCATCAAAAGAAGACTTATTGAAATAAAAGAAAAAGGCTTTTCGGCATCTGCTAAAGAAAACGCTGTTGCAGATACCCTAGCTGTTGCTTTAGAAATGCTTGCTAGAGGTTTCCATTTTGAAAATATCGATATTGAAAAATCTTTAGCTAAGACATTCTACATCGATGAAGAAAATAAAGCACTTTACTTACCATTTATGGCTGTTGATGGCCTAGGTGAAAACGTTGCTAATAAAATAGTTGAAGAAAGAGAAAAGAAACCATTTTATTGTATTGATGACTTCCAATCTCGTGGAAAAGTCAATCAAACAACCGTTAATAGTTTAAGGGAACTTGGAGTATTTAGAGATATGCCTGAGTCTGCCCAATTAAGTTTATTTTAAGGAGTAAAACATGACAAATGAAGAAATATTAGAAGAAATTAAAAGAGTTATTACAACACTACATCCCTATATGGAAAATAGACTTCCCATCTTACTTAATTATCCTAATCCATCGATGGATATTAGTTTTTTCTTCCATCCTAGTGGCACAACTATTGTTTTTGCTGATGGTTTAGAAACAAGTAAGCATAGTATTTCTGAAAAAATAGAAGTAGATTTTCCAGTAAGCCCTGAATTAATAAATTCCCTAATAGCATTATTATTACAAGATCATGATTATATAAGTAATGTAAAAAAGGGTAAAGATACTTTAAGTGTAGGTACTGATGTTGAATTATCTTTAAATAGTTATTCAGGTATTTCCTGCGGAGCTATAAATGTAGAGTTAGACTTTCATGGTTGTGCTAACAAAGAAGAATTATTAAATGAATATTATGATTCCTTAGTTTGTGCATTTTATGATCAAGTAAAAGATACCCCAGAATTTAAATATCAATTTGAAGATGAAGGTGTAGTTGTAAAAAGAGATTTAATAAAAAACCTAACTAAAGATGAAATGCTTAGCATACTTAGTACTTTAAGTGAAGAAAATCTGCGTGAAATCATAAATAAAATCCCAGTACCAATGTTTATGAAAGTTTATCAAGACAGTGGTTCTAAATTAACTAGAACTGAACCGAATATTTAGGTTGACTCTAATGAGTCAATTTTTTTTATAATAGGAAAGTCATACTTTTTTTAAAAAACTACTTGACACACATACGTTTGTTTGATATGATTGGTTTATCATTCAGGGGGTGAGTAACATGCTTACAATTCTAAAAGGCTATATTTTAAGATTATATCCAACAGATGAACAAAAAGAAATAATAAATAAAACTATTGGGTGTACGAGATTTCTTTATAATCATTTTTTAGATGAGAAAATAAATGATTATAAAGAA
>CALVKN010000023.1 GCA_944332715.1 uncultured Bacilli bacterium | reverse complement strand
TATTTATTAACTTTTTATCAACAACTTCATATATATTTATCATATGCCTCACCTATAATAATTGTATCACATATTATATTCTTTACAATAAATATAATAAAAGTAGACTATAATTATTTTATTTGATAAAATTAATTTGAGGAGAAATATATGAAAAATAAAGTAATTCCAATTTTAATATCAGTGTTATTTGCACTATTCTTATGGTACTTCATGTTACCACCACTTAATCCGACGAGTCCGTCATTCTGGGTATATATTTTTACCATTGGTGTCTTTACAGCGATTGCCATTCTTCTATCGACAGTTACCCAAACAATTGTCTTAAGAAGAATTAATTCGAGTAATATTCCTAGATGGTTTTTAAATACTGCTGGAGCTGGAGCAATTATTTTAGTAATTATATTTATTATTAATATTGCTGTATCTCCCGTATTTAATGCCAGTAAATATGCAACACGTATAACAGTTGATGAAACTAGTAGTTTCACTGAAGATGTTGCTCCCGCTGATTTTTCCAAGATGCCTTTGCTAGATAAAGAAAGCAGCCAAAAACTTGGGGATCGAGTTATGGGGCAAGCAACTGAATGGGTAAGTCAATTTTATGTCAGTGATTTATATACCCAAATTAATTATAATGATGAAATAATTCGTGTTACTCCAATTGAATATGATGGTATTATCAAATACTTTACTAATCGTAGTGAAGGAATAAAAGGATATATTACAGTAGATTCAACTGATGGTTCTGCAGAATTGGTTACACTTGATGAAGGCATGCATTATATGCCAAGTGCTTTCTTTTTTGAAAACTTATATCGTAAACTTCGAATAAGTTACCCAACAACAATTTTTGATGAAGCATCATTTGAAATAGACAATGAAGGTAATCCATATTGGATTGTTCCAACGATTAAATATACTGGTATCGGTATGCGTAAGGAAGTATCTGGTGTTGTAATATTAGATGCTGTCACTGGGGAATCTGAAAAATATGAAATCGGTGAAATCCCTTCATGGGTTGATCATGCTTATCCATCTGATTTGATAATTGAACAACTTGATAACTGGGGGGAATATAAAGAAGGATTTATCAACTCAATATTTGGTCAAAAAAATGTAACTGTTACAACTGAAGGATATAACTATTTAGTAATGGATGATGATGTTTATCTATATACTGGTATAACTTCTGTATCAAACGATGAATCAATTTTAGGATTTGTCATGGTTAACTTGCGAACCAAAGAAACTCATTACTATAGTGCACCGGGAGCTAAAGAATATAGTGCGATGGATTCCGCTGAAGGGCTAGTTCAAGAAAAAGAATATGATGCCACTTTTCCACTACTTATCAACTTAAATAATCGCCCAACATATTTGATGAGCCTAAAAGATAATGCTGGCCTTGTTAAAATGTATGCTTTCGTCGATGTCGAAGATTATCAAAAAGTAGTTGTTAGTGATTCTGCTTTAGGTATCGAAGCAGCAGCAGAAGCTTACCTAAATGAAGTATCAAACGAATATGATTCCAACAATTTACAAGAAAGAACAATTACTATTTCAGATATTACAACTGCTGTAATCGAAGGAAATACTAATTACTATCTAACAGATAGT
Source organism: uncultured Bacilli bacterium (assembly GCA_944332715.1). Taxonomy (GTDB): domain Bacteria; phylum Bacillota_I; class Bacilli_A; order RF39; family UBA660; genus Onthocola_B. The sequence goes on along the minus strand of CALVKN010000023.1, from coordinate 18,286 downwards.
GAAAATAATCACTATGTAGCATCAATCAAGGATGGACGTAATATATTACCATTCTTGACTACTGGTGATGAAGTAGTAATTACTTATTCAGAAGGAACAATCGGTCAAATTGCTACCATTAAATATCCTGAGGATCAAGAAGAGTCTTGATCCTTTTTTTTGTCAAGTAGTTAAATTAATTGGAAGAAATATAGAGAAATATGTTAAAATTAAAAAGAAGGAAGTGCATTAAATGAAAAAGAAATTTTTAAGATGTCCAATCTGTGGCAATCTAGTGGAAGTTATAAATGATTCTAATGTTAGAGTTATGTGTTGTGGAAAACCAATGGAAGAATTAGTTGCTAACACAACTGATGGAGCAACTGAAAAACATGTGCCAGTTGTTGAAATTAATAACGAATTAGTAACAATCACTGTTGGAGAAACTCTACATCCAATGACTGAAGAACATTATATTATGTGGATACATGTATTCACTAATTTAAAAGAATATCATTTTAACTTAAATCCTAGCAATAATCCTCAAGTTAAATTCAATAAAGACATTAATGAAGAAATAATCGAAGTTAATGCTTATTGTAATTTACATGGTTTATGGAAGAATAATTAAAATTACTATTATAACAATTAGAAAGTATAATGAATTTTAATATGTGGTGAGTATATGAGTGATATTTTCTCGTTAGTTTTAAATTTTATAGTAAATATATTTATAGAAATTATTGCTATTTTTATAATGATCTTTTCTGCTATTAAAAATTTAATTGCAAGCAAAAAAGTGGGAAAAGTCAATGTTGATATTAACCAAAAAATAAAATATAAAAAAATAATTAATGATAATAAAAAATTAAAAATTTTGTTTATAGTAAATATAATATTATTGATTATAATAATTTTTCTATTAGTATTATTTATTTTAAAGATTCAAACTGAAGAAAGGTTTTTAATTTTTACAATATTAATTATTATGACAATAGTTTGTGCTATTAATTACTATGTTTCTAATAAAATTTTTAAAGAAGAAATAATTATTAAGGCTTTAAATGAAATTAGCCCAGATTTGGTTTATAATCATAACAAAGGAATAAGCGAAGCAGATTATCGTTTTGCAGATTTTGAAAAATATGATAGATTTAAAAGCGAAGATTTAATATCCGGAAACATTTTGAATAATTCATTTATTATTTCTGATGTTCTCACATATAATACTGAAAATGTATATAAACATAGAGGTCATTATCGTAAGAAAGTTTTTTCGGGAGCAGTTGCTAAGGTAAATTTAAAAAAGGATATTCAATCATTTATATATATCATAAATAACAAACTAAGACTATTTGATAGTAAATATAAAATAATAATAGATAACGAAAGTTTTAATAAAAAATATAATGTTTATAGTGATAACGAAATATTAACAATGAGAATTTTAACTCCAGCAGTAACATCCTTAATTCTTGATATGGAAACTAAAACTGGAGTCCCTTTTGAACTGAAGATTTATAAAAATGTAATTTATTTTAGATTTTATACTAAAAATCTTTTTCAACTTGGTCTAACTGCAAATAGTAGTGCCAAAAATTTAGCATATTCTTTAGAAATAATAAATTGTATTCAAGCAATTATGAAAGAATTACTGCAAATAATCAGTGATGTGGAGGTATAATATGTGGTACATTTTAATCATAATTTTAATTATAGTAATTATTTGGTTTGTATACGTTCTAAATAGATTTATTTATTTAAAAAAACGAATTGAAAGATCTAAATCTGTAATAGATGTTTTTCTAAAAGAAAGATTTGATTTGATTCCTAATTTAGTAGAATCTTGCAAAGGGTATCTTAACTATGAAAAAGAAACCTTAAGTAAAATTGTTGAACTAAGAACTGATTTTGCAAAAAATAATAATCAAAAATCCGGTGAAAAACTAAATAAATATTATAAAGAGTTAATTGGAATTTTTGAAAATTATCCGGAGCTAAAAGCAAATGAAACAATTTTAAATTTGCAAAAACAATTAGAAAAATTAGAAAGTGAAATTGCGGCAGCTAGAAGAATATATGTTAATGATATAACTAGCTATAATACTTTAGTAAGAAAAATACCTTCAAATTTAGTTGCTAAAATTTTTAAATATCAAGAGATAAATTATCCTATTTTAGAAACCGAAGAAATCAAAATAAAGTTTTAATAAAAAACCACTCTTTATTTAGTGGATTATTTTTGTTATACTAATTTTAAGGAGAAAACATATGGAAAAAAATGAATTATTAACAAAACTCAACGAATATAAAAATAAATTATCTGAATTAGGGAGGTATCTTTGACTTAGATAGTAAACGTCAAGAACTAAAAAAGTTAGAAGAAGAAACTAAAACAGATAATTTTTGGCAAGATGTTGAAAAGTCTGGAGTTATCAACAAGAAAATTAATAACTTAAAAAAGGAATTAGAACTCTATGAAAAGTTATCTAAAGAAATAGAAGATGACCTTGCTATAGTTGCTAGTGATGAAGATGAACTTTTAGAGTTAGTAACTGAAAGTATTAAAGACTTAGAACAAGAATTAGATGAATTGGAAACTACGACCCTTTTATCCGGTGAATTCGACGAACTCAACTGTTACTTAGAAATTCATCCAGGTGCTGGTGGTACTGAATCTTGTGACTGGACTAGTATGCTTGCTCGTATGTATGAAAGATTTGCTGAAAAAAATAGTTACAAGTGGGAAATAATTGATGAACTCAAGGGCGATGAAGCCGGTCTTAAAAGTATAACTCTAAAAATAAGTGGAGATTACGCTTATGGTTATTTAAAAAATGAAAGTGGAGTTCATCGCCTTGTTAGAATTTCTCCATTTGATGCCGGAGGAAGGAGACATACATCTTTTGCATCAGTTACTGTAACACCAGATATTAAAAGGAATATTAATGTTGAAATAAAAGAAGAAGATTTAAAAATCGATGTCTATCACTCAAGTGGTGCTGGAGGACAATCAGTTAATACTTCCAATTCTGCAGTTAGAATTACTCACTTACCAACGAAGATTGTGGTAACTTGTCAAAATGAACGAAGCCAATTAAAGAATAAAGAACAAGCATTATCTATGCTTAAAACTAAAATATATATGATGGAATTAGAACGTCAAAAGGCTGAAATGGCTTCCTTAAAAGATACTGCAACTAGCATTAATTTTGGTAGTCAAATTCGCAGTTATATTCTAGAACCATATAAACTAGTAAAAGACCATCGAACTAACTATGAATCTACTGATCCTGATAAAATACTTGATGGTAATATATACGATATGTTATTATACAATCTAAAAAATTTATAGGTGGTTTATGAAAACAGAATTAGAATTTTTAAATAATAACATTAAAGATAATACTAGTGTTGTTGTTGCTTGTAGTGGTGGCCCAGATTCCATGTGCCTTCTTAGTTTAATTAACAACTTAAAAACAACCAAAAAAATCAAAGTTATTTGTGCTCATGTTAATCACAAATTAAGAACAGAAAGTGAAGAAGAGGCTATAATGGTTCAAGAATACTGCAAGAAAAATGGTATAGTATTTGAATTACTAGAAATTACTGATTATCTTACAGGAGATTTTAGTGAAGAAGACGCAAGAATTCGCAGGTATAAATTCTTTGATCAAGTTATAAACAAATATAAAGCCCAATATTTACTTACTGCCCATCACGGTGATGACTTAATCGAAACCGTTTTAATGCGTCTTACTCGTGGTAGTAACTTAAGTGGCTATGCTGGTATTAGACAAGTAAATACTAATGAATCTTACCAAATTCTAAGACCACTACTGACAACTACTAAAGAAGCAATTTTAAAATATAATAATGAAAATGCTATTCCATATAGAGTTGATGCTAGTAATGATAACTTAAAATATACGCGTAATCGTTATCGTCATATGATACTTCCGTTTTTAAAAAAGGAAGATGCTAATGTTCATTTAAAATATTTAAAGTTTAGCAAAGAACTAAGTGAGTATGATAACTTTGTAATTGAGTATATTAAAAATAATAAATTAATTGTTGATAACTCTATAGATATCAACAAATTAAATAGTGAAAGTGACTTTATAAAAAGAAAAACTATTGAATTATTAGTAAAGGAAATTCAAAAATATGATTATTTTGATATAAGTGATAGTCAAATGTCTGAAATCATAAAATTACTTGATAAAAATAATAAATCGATCGATTTAAATAATGGTTATAAATGTATCAATGAATATGGTTATTTGAAAATAATTAAACCAGAAAATGTCAACTTTACAGAAATTATTTTCGATAAAGACATAATTACCAAATATTTTACATTTTATTATAATTCTACCGAAGGTGACGATAGTAACAACTGTATTTATCTTTTAAGTAGTGACATCAAATTACCTTTAAAACTCCGCTCAAAACAAGAAGGAGATAAAATGGATATTAAAAATATGCAAGGTAGTAAGAAGATTAGTGATATATTTATTGATAGTAAAATACCTAAATATAAAAGATGCGATTATCCAATATTGGTGGATGCTAGTGATAACATAATTTGGCTTCCTGGATTAAAAAAATCGCAATTTGTTAAAGACAAATCCGAAAAATATGATATAATAATTAAATGTGAGGCAAGGTGATTAAATATTAATGAATACAAATTCAAAGCAAAATGATAATTTTAAGAATATTTTACCATATTTAGTATTAGCTTTTGTGGTAATAATTGTAATAGTGGCCCTAAATATGCAAGGGTCTACTGTAAATGAACTTACAACTGGAGAATTAATTACTGAGTTAGAAGAAAATAATGTAACAGAGATTACTATTACTCCAAGAAGTAGTGAAAGTATTTACTATATCGAAGGTAAACTTGAAGGATATAATGCTACAGAATCTTTTACTTCTAAAGTTGTTGGTACAGAATTAGATAATGTTTTAGCTTTAATTGAAGCAAATGATGTAGCTGAATATGATACCAATGCTGATCCAGGAGAAAACATGGTATTATACATTATTATAAATGTATTACCACTTGTACTATTAGTAGTTGTAATGTATTTCTTATTTATGAAATTAGCAAGTACTAATAAAAGTTCTATGGACTTTGGCCGTAGTAAAGCAAGACTTAGCAATGAAAATGATAAAAAGAGTTTTAAAGATGTTGCTGGACTAAAAGAAGAAAAAGAAGAAGTTGAAGAATTAATTGATTTCTTAAAGAATCCTAAAAAGTTTGAAAAAATGGGGGCAAGAATCCCTAAAGGTGTCTTACTTGTAGGTCCTCCAGGAACAGGTAAAACATTGCTTGCTAAAGCTATAGCAGGTGAAGCAAACGTTCCATTCTTCTTTATTAGTGGATCTGACTTCGTTGAATTATTCGTTGGTGTTGGAGCAAGTCGTGTTCGTGATATGTTTAAAGAAGCAAAACGTAATGCACCATGCTTAATATTCATCGATGAAATTGATGCAGTAGGTCGTCAAAGAGGAACTGGCCTTGGTGGAGGTCATGATGAAAGAGAACAAACATTAAACCAATTACTAACTGAAATGGATGGTTTTGGGGAAAATGAAGGTATTATCATTATTGCTGCTACAAATAGACCTGATGTACTTGATCCAGCTCTACTTCGTCCAGGACGTTTTGACCGTCAAGTAACAGTAAGTCTACCTGATGCAAATGAAAGAGAACAAATTTTAAAAGTTCATGCCAAAAACAAAGTTTTAGCAAAAGATGTTAAATTAGATAATTTAAGTTTAAGAACTCCAGGTTTTAGTGGTGCTGATCTAGAAAACCTTTTAAATGAAGCAGCTTTGCTTGCGGTTCGCCGTAATAAAACAGAAATAACTATGGATGAAATAGATGAAGCAACTGATAGAGTATTACTTGGACCTGCTAAAACTACTAGAAAGATTACTGATAAAGAAAAGAAACTAGTAAGTATTCATGAAGCAGGACATGCCGTAATTGGCCTAAAACTTGAAGATGCTCAAGAAGTTCACAAGATAACTATCATTCCTCGTGGTATGGCTGGTGGTTATACTATGATGCTTCCTAAAGAAGAAAAGATTGCAGTTTTAACTAAAGATGAATTGCTAGCACAAATTACTGGTCTACTTGGTGGGCGTGTTAGTGAAGAAATGTTTTTAGGAGAAATTTCTACCGGAGCAAGTGATGACATTAAAAGAGCAACAAGAATTGCTCGTAGCATGGTTACTGAATATGGTATGAGTGAACTTGGACCTGTTCAATATGAAGAAAAAAGTGAAGGTGTATTCTTAGGAAGAGATTATACCAAGTCTAAAAACTTCTCTGATCAAGTAGCTTTAGAAATAGATGAACAAACTCGTAAGATAATTGAAGAATGTTATGAAAAAGCCAAGAAGATAATTAAAGAAAATAAAGATTTAGTATTTAAACTTAGTGATGCTTTAATGAAATATGAAACAATTACTAAAGAACAAATTGAATCTATTGTAACAACAGGTGAAATTAAACCAATTGAAAAAGCTGAAGAAGATACTAAAGAAGTTGAAGAAAAAGAAGAAAAGAAATCTCCAAGAGGAAGAAAACCAAAATCTAGCGAATCTGAAGAAGAAAAGTAATATTGCTTTTTTCTTCAGAATATGATAGATTATTAGCGAAACGGATGTGAGAAAATGTTAGAAAATATATTATTAGTTATATCAATTTTGTTAATTGCCATTGTTTTATTACAAGGTAACAAAGCCAGCGATGCTGGGCAAATAATTACTGGTGGTAATGAAAACTTGTTCCAACATGCTAAAGAAAGAGGCTTTGAACTATTTATAAGCCGTGCAACAATGGTATTAGGAATTCTTTTCTTTATAATTTCATTTATAATGTTCTTACAATAAAAAATAATTAATAGCATTGGGGAAACCTGATGCTTTTAAATTATCAAAAAAATTGCTATTAATCTAGCAATTCTAATACCTGTTTTATATTTCTATTTAATAAATCAACGATATCATTTACTTTTTTGTCATCTTCTATATTTGTATATTTTAGATATTCTAATAATTTATTTTTATAAATTTTTGGAATATCTTTTAATTTGCTTTTTTGTTCCATTGTTAATGTAATATTTTTGATAAATTTAAAAGCATCACCTCACTTCCATTTACATCTTACCAATCTAAAGTGAAATTTCTATGTTCAAAATAAGAAAGTTATGTTACAATTAAAATGTGATAATATGAAAAATAAAGGATTTACATTGGTTGAATTAATTATAACTATAACATTAATTGCTATTATTTCTGTAAGTATTGGTGTAAGTGTAACTGGTATGCTATCTCGCCAAGAAGAAGGCCAAGCCGAAGAGTTTGCTAAGACTATTTCTGATGCGGCTTGTGTCTATGTAGAACTATACCCAGATGAATTTGAAGAAAAAACCGAAGCAACAGTAGATATTAACAAACTACTTGAAGCTGGACTACTTTCCCGTGAACTTACCAATCCTTTAAACGATGAAAGTATAACATTAAGTAAATATACGGATAGTAATGTAACTATTACTTGGGATAATGGTTTAAAAACATGTAGTTATGAGATTCCGGATTAAAAATAAATAATAAATATTTTTAAAATATAATAAATGTGATATACTTAGGATGTGATTACTATGAAGAATAAAAAGCGGTTGTTGATAATTTTATTAATATTGATAATTATAGTACTAGTTGTTTTATTAACAGTAATAGTTGTCGGTGGTATAAAAAACAAAGAGATCAATGATTTTCAAAATGAAGTTGCTGAGGCGGCTTGTAACTATGCAAGTTCTGAATATAACAATCCTTCATTACTTGAAGCATATCCTCATTTAACTAAAGTAAATTATTCAACTCTTATTAACAGTGGATTTTTAAGTGAAGACTTAATTGATCCAAAAACCCACGAAAAAGTAAGTGAAAATACAACTGATTATATTGAAATAACTTATGCTGATAATAGCTACATATGTACATTCAAAGAAGGTTAGTATGAAAGAAAAAATAATAGAAATATTAAAGGATGAAACAAAAGCTAAAAGTGTAAATGAAATAAATGATAAACTAGGACTTAAAACTGTTGAAGAATTAGAAGAGTTAGAACGTGTTTTAAGAGAAATGATGCAAGATGGAATAGTTCATGAATCAAAAAAGCATGAATTTCTTTTAATGGAAAACACTAAAACTTTAAAATGTGGTCGCATTAGTATAAATAAAAGTGGTAATGGCTTTGTTGATGTTGCTGGCTCTGATGATATTTTTATTCGCCAAGAGTTTTTACATGGTGCTATCGAAGGAGACTTTGTTGAAGTTGATTTTGTAAAATATCAAGGTGAACTTGTAGGTCGTGTTTGTAAAATATTAAAAAGAGATATTAAAAACGTTGTTGGGGAAATAACTAAAGTAAAAAACAAACTTGCTTTTAAACCTGATAATGAAAAACTAAACATAATGGTTAAACTTACTAAAGAAAGTACTAAACAATGTGTCGAAGGCCATAAAGTAGTTGTAAGTATTATAAAAGAAATTGGTACAAGAACATTTTTAGGAAAAGTAACACAAATTATTGGCCATAAAAATGATCCGGGAGTAGATATCTTATCGATTGCTTTAAGGCATGGCATTGAGACAAAATTTAGTGATAGCGTTATAAAAGAACTTGAAAGTATACCAGATGAAGTAAGAGAAGAAGAGTTAAAGGGGCGTCGTGATTTAACTAGTGAAATGATTTTTACTATTGATGGCGATGATACTAAAGATATCGATGATGCTATAAGTCTTGAAAAAAATAATGGAAACTATATCTTGGGTGTACATATTGCTGATGTATCCCATTATGTTCGAGTAGGTTCTGCTTTATATGAAACGGCTTTTACTCGTGGCACATCAAGTTATCTAGCAGATACAGTAATTCCTATGATACCTCATCAGCTGTCTAATGGTATTTGTTCCTTAAATCCTGAAGTTATAAGACTTACTATCAGTTGCGTTATGACAATAAACTCTAAGGGAAAAGTAATTGACTATGATATATTTCCATCATATATTAAGTCTAATAAACAAATGACTTATAAAAATGTTAATAAAATATTGATGGATGGAATAGTTCCAGAAGGTTATGAAAAATATGCTGACAAGTTAAAGGAAATGAATGAACTTGCTCATATTTTGCGTGCCGAAAAAACATCACGTGGTTATATCGATTTTGGTTTGGATGAAGCCAAAATTATTCAAGATGAAAACGGTAAAGCCATTGATGTCGTAAAAAGAACACGGGGAGATGGGGAAAATCTAATCGAAGACTTTATGATTGTTGCTAATGAAACCGTGGCAACTCATATAAGCAATATGGATTTACCATTTATATATCGGGTTCATGATTTACCAAGTAGTGAAAAGATTGAAGATTTTAAAAATTTAATCAAGCAAATGGGTTATCAAATTCACACTAACATGAGTAAAATAACTCCCATAACTATGCAAAAAATATTAAATGAACTGAGAAATAAAAAAGAATTTACTATTCTTTCTGATATGCTTTTACGTAGCATGAAAAAAGCCGTATATAGTACAAATAATATAGGTCACTTTGGGCTTGCGTCTAAAAACTATACCCATTTTACAAGTCCAATCAGAAGATTTCCAGACCTTACAGTTCATAGACTTTTAAGAACATATTTATTTGAAAATAGAATAGATATGGAAACAATTAATTTTAATCAAAAGTATTTAATTGATGTTGCAACCAATTCCAGCGAAACAGAAGTTGCTGCAACTGAAGCTGAAAGAGATGTATTATCAATGAAAATGGCTGAATATATGGAAAGCCATGTTGGTGAAGTTTATAAAGGTATAATTAGTGGTGTTACTAACTTTGGTTTCTTTGTTGAACTTGATAATTTAGTTCAAGGTTTAGTACACATTTCTACCCTTGATGGATATTATAATTATGTACCAGAAATTTTATCACTAGTAAGAGATGATTCTGGTAAAAGATATCGCATTGGGGATGAGGTAACAGTTGTTGTTATTGCTGCTAACAAAGAAAATGCCACAGTAGATTTTGAAATAGCGGGGGATTTAGATGGAGATAAAGAATAAAAAAGCCTACTTTAATTATTTTATTGAAGATGAATATGAAGCAGGCATTGTTTTAGTAGGTACTGAAATAAAATCAGTCCGTAAAGGTTCTATTAACATTACTGATGCTTACATCAGAATTAAAAATGATGAAGCATATATTATAAATATGTTTATAGATAAGTATGACTCTGGAAGTATTTTTAATCATGATACAACTAGAGAACGAAAATTATTATTACATAAAAAGGAAATAAGAAAATTGCTTGAAAAAGCCAAAAAAGATGGCTTAACAATAATTCCTTTAAAAGTATATATTAAAAATGGTAAGGCTAAATTATTAATTGGAGTTGCTCGTGGTAAAAAAATGTATGATAAAAGGGAAGCGATAAAGAAAAGGGACTTAGAAAGAGCAGAATGTAGGAGGTAGTATGACAAAAACAAAAAAAATCAGAATTGGCAAGAACAATAAGAAAATACTAATAATTGGTGGTGCTATAATTTTAGTAATTGCTATAGTTGTAGGAATACTTTTAGCAACTGGAGTCTTTAGTAGTAAGGAAGATAATAGCAAACCTAATACAAATTCCGGTGAACCAACTGGGGTTGAAGAAAAGAAATTACAAATTGTTGATGAAAATTCTACAAGTAGACCGTATGCTATTATGATTAATAATATTAATGTAGCAAGACCTTTGCAAAGTGGCCTTCAAGATGCTTACATAATTTATGAAATAATTGTTGAAGGTGGAATCACTAGATACATGGCTCTATTTATGGACCAAGACACTGAAAGAATTGGTTCTATAAGAAGTGCTAGACATTACTTCTTAGATTATGCTTTAGAAAATGATGCCATATATGTTCATCATGGTCAAAGCCCTCAAGCCCAAAGTGATTTTAAAACTCTTGATATTGATAGAATTGAAGTTTCTGAAAATCGCACCGGATGGCGAGATAGATCATTAAATGTTTCCAGTGAACATACATTATTTACAAGTATTGAACTACTTAATGGTGGTTTAGGAAAACTTCGTACAGAAAGAGAAAATGATTTATTGCTTAATTATAGTATTGATGAAATAGATATGTCTTCCCTAGAAGGAGCAACACCTGCTAGTGAAGTAAGTATTAAATATTCTGGTAGTATCACATCAAGTTACGAATATGATAATGAAAATAAGGTATATAAAAGATTTGTAAATGGTGAAGAACATACTGACTATGTAACTAAAGAACAATATACATTTAAAAATATAATAACCTATCAAGTAGATAATTATACATTAAATGATGGTGAAAATAAGGGCCGTCAAGAACTTGAAAATATCGGTAGTGGCACTGGTTACTACATCAGTGGTGGTTATGCAGTCCCAATTACATGGGAAAAGAAAAGTCGTTCCTCTCAAACAAAATACTATTATGAAAATGGCGAAGAATTATTAGTAAATGATGGCAATACATTTATTCAAATTCAACCAGAAGGACAAACTTTAACAATAAAATAAAAAGGAGAATATTTATGAATAGTTTATTAGATTTTTTAGCAGATTGGTATATTTTACTTATATTAATATCATTAATCTTAGTGTTTGCTTTAATTGGTTATTTTGTTGAACAGCATCGTCACAAAGCATCTCCATTTAAAATTGCATCAGAAAAAAATAAAGTAGAAGAAATAAATGTCGAAGATTTAAAATCAATGGACTCTGGAGTCTCATTATCTGATGCATTAAGTAAAAATGCTACATTAAAAAATAACAACAACCAAAATGGTGGGTCAGTATAAAAGTCTGTTTAGGACTTTTTATTTTATTAAAAATTTGATATAATGTATAAGCAGTATTTCTTAAGGATGGTGTTTAAATGAATTTGTCAGTAGTATGGGATATATTCACAAAAATACTTGATATATGTTTTGTGTGGATAGCTTTCTACTATATTTTAAAAAATGTCAAAAACAATATTAAAATGGTTTTAATTGTTAAGGGAGTCATTTTAATTTTAATAGTTAAATTTTTAAGTGACTGGCTTGACTTATATACAGTTGGAGTTATCCTTGAATATGCAATTCAATGGGGACCCCTAGCAATTATCGTAATTTTTCAACCAGAAATAAGAAGTGTTTTAGAGTCTTTAGGTCGTACTCAACTTTTAGGACGCCATAAGATTCTTACCGTTGACGAACGTGAAAAAGTAGTTTATGAAATAATGCGTGCTGTAGATTACTTGCGTAAAAATCGTATAGGAGCTCTTATAGTTATCGAAAGAGAAATTTCTTTAGAAGAATACATTCGTAATGCTACCAAAGTTTATGCTGATATAAGTGATTCTTTATTAGAAACAATATTTTTTCCAAATTCTCCACTTCACGATGGTGGTGTAATTATTCAAGGAGATAGAATTACTTGTGCTGGCGCAGTATTTAAAACTAGTATGAATCCAGATATTTCAAAAAGGCTTGGTACAAGACACCGTGCAGGTTTAGGTATTGCAGAAGAAAGCGATGCTATAGCTTTAATTGTTTCTGAAGAAACAGGACGGTTAAGTATTGCGGTTGACAGTCACTTACATTATAATTTGGAACCCGACCAATTCCGTATGATGCTAATTGACGAATTAAAACCAAAAATGGAAGTCTTCTTTGAAGCCGATGAAAGTGATGGTGAAGAAGAATGATAAAGAAGTTTTTCAAAAAAATATATAGTTTTATTGATAAATGTATTGTTATACCAATTAGTAGAGCAGTATATTACTTATCTAAAAAATTTAAAAAAAATCAAGGAAAACTTGATAAAGTCCTAAATCGACCACATTTCTTGATATATTTATCATTAATTATCGCAGTGGTATTATTCTTGCTAATTGATTCTAAGGTTATATCTTTAGTAGAAACAGAAGCAGAAGTAATAACTAACGTACCAGTAGTGGTTCAATATAATGAAGAAGCATATGTGGTTGAAGGTGTACCTGAAACAGTTGATATAACGATAACGGGGCGAAAAAGTGATATATACTTAGCAAAACAACTTGGAGAATATGAAGTAATATTAGATTTATCTGATTACACTCCGAGTGATACACCATATAAAGTATATTTTACATATTCTAAATCAATTGATTCTCTAAGTTATCAATTATCTCCAGAATATGTTCAAGTAACAATTAAAAATAAAGAAAGTCAAGTTACTTCGATATCTTATGACTTACTTAACATTGATGCTTTAGACAGCAGATTAAGTGTTGAATCTGTAACTCTTGATAAATCCGAAGTAGTTGTTAAAGGCGGCAGTGATGCTTTAGCTGAAATTGCCTCTGTTAAAGCTCTAATTGACTTAGAACAACAAAACTTCACTGAAGCAGGAACTTATGATATATCTAATGTTGAACTTGCAGCATATGACTCAAGTGGTAACAGATTAGATAATATCGAAATAGTACCTGAAACAATAAGTGCAACAATTGTATTAGATAGTTACTCGAGGTCCGTACCAATATCAGTTGAAACAACAGGAACACTGGTAACTGGTAAATCGATTGCAACGTTATTGATAAATAATAGTGAGGAATACATGATAACAATCTATGGTGATCAGTCGGTAATTGATGAAATAGATAGTGTACCAGTAACTATTAATGTTGATGGTCGTGGTAATGAATCTGTTTGGACATATGATGTAAATATCCGAAAACCGAATGGTGTTCGAGAAATGAGTGTTGATTCAGTAGAGATTACAGCAACATTCGGTGAAGAACAGCAAACAACCATCGATATAACGAACGATATAGATGAAATAAACTTAGCTGATGGACTTACTGTTAACATACTAAGTGGTCAAACTATAACTGTTCAAGCTAAAGGTGTTGCGTCAGTTCTTGAAGATCTTGGTGATACTCGTGTTAATGCCTACATTGACCTTGCGGGTTATGGCGTTGGTGATCATGAAGTAGAGGTAAAAATTAATAACACTAATCCACTCATAACGTACGTTGTATCAAGTACGGTTCGAATACGAATTGCTGAAGAATAAAAAAAGCTCCTTTTTAGGGGCTTTTTTCATACTAATCTCTTTCTTCAAAATTCATAAATAGTATTCCAATGTTGATAAGTCCACAGATACCAACAAGAATATAAATAATTTTTTCAATTATTTCTACACTTTCAAATAATGTAGCAACGAGATTAAAGTCAAACAAACCAATTAATCCCCAATTTACTGCTCCAATTATTGTAATAACAAGTGCTATTTTTTGTAAAATTACCATAATCACACATCCTTTATTTCTATTATTAACCATTTTTAAATAGATATACATATTTTTTTAAAAATAAAATATAGTTAATTAGAAAAGGGGATTAGGTAATGAAAAAGTATTTGTTTTTATTTATGTTTATGGTGCTTTTTTTAACAGGATGTGGTGAAAAAACTCTAGAGGATGTAACAGGTGACTTTACTAAAAGCGTTGAAAATAGTAAATCATACAAATTAAATGGTACAATGGAAATTAGCAGCGGAGAAGAAATATTTACATATAGTTTAGATACATACTTCTTAAAAGATGATTATTATAAGGTAGTATTAGTAAATCAAACAAACAATCATGAACAAATAATTTTAAAAAACACTGAAGGTTTATATGTTGTTACACCAAGTTTAAATAAAAGTTTTAAATTTGATAGTGTATGGCCAGAAAATTCTTCTCAAGCATATCTTTTACAAAATTTGGTAAATGATATAAAAAATGATTCTAATGTTACATTAGAAACAACTGATGATAACTATATTATTAAAAGTACTGTAAATTATCCAAACAATGAAGAACTTGTTTATCAAAAGATTTACTTTGATAAAGATATGAATATTTCTAAAGTAGAAGTTTATAATTCAGAAGATGTTGTTAAAATTAGTGTTAATTTTAAATCAGTAGATTTTAAAGCCAAGTTAAGCGAAGACGACTTTGTTCTAGATGACTTGATTGATACCGAATCAACAGAAGATAACACCCAAAGCAATAATACCGATACTAATGAAGAATGTACTGATGAAACATGCAAAGAAGAAAATAACACAACGTGTGAAGGCGAAAATTGTGATGAACAAACTAATGCCACACTAGATAGTATTATTTATCCACTATATATACCTTCGAATACATATTTAAGTAGTTCAGAAACAGTATCAACAGAAACAGGAGAACGAGTAATATTAACATTTAGTGGTGATAAAAACTTTGTAATAGTTGAAGAAACTGCAAGCGTTAGCAATGAATTTGAAGTAATACCAGTATTCGGAGACCCATTAATGCTTAATGCAACTGTCGGAGCCCTAAGTTCAAATTCCATAAGTTGGCATGCTGATAACATTAGTTACTATCTGGTAAGTAGTGACTTAACAACTAACGAAATGGTAAGCGTTGCAAAATCTTTAGGTAATTCAACAACTGTAATGTCAACAAAATAGAAAACTTTCACCAAAAACAGTGAAAGTTTTTCTTTGGTTTCCTTTTTAATTGCTTGATAAATACTCATGTTTTATGTATAATATCAATTAGGGAGGAAATTATGCCAAAAAACAAAGTAAAATTAAATGATAAAATTGATAAAAAAGGAAATAAGAAAATTAAAAGTGAAAAATATGTAAGTGATGAATCTAAAGAAGTACGTAATTTTGTAATTATATTGTTGGGCATTATAATTATCGTCTTAATAGTTTATGGAGTATCAAAAATTTTTATCGAAGATGACCAAGTAACAACTGAACGTGAAACTCAAGCCGGAACAATTGATTATGATATTGTAAGTGTTGGAACTATGCTTAATCGTAATTATTCTGAATATTATGTAGCAATATATGATGAAGATTCACCACAAGCAGTACTATATTCATCAATTATAACTAGTTATTTAAATAAAGAAGATGCCACTAAAGTGTTTTTCTGCAATTTAGGAAACTATTTAAATAAAGATTATTATGTAGGCAGCGATGGAGAGTCTAATCCAGATGCTAGGAGTGTATCAGAATTTGCTTTTGGCGACTTGACACTTATTAAGGTTGAAAATGGCGAAATTACTCTTTATCTAGAAGACCTTGACGCAATAAAAGAAGAATTTGGAGCTTAGAAAAGTTTTTAACTTTTCTTTTTTTTGTCATCGTGATACAATAATCTTGGTGATACAATGAAAAGTAATAAAGGATTTAACCTTTTAAGTGTAATAATAATAATTTGTATAACTTCGATAGTCTCAGGAATTACAACAGGTATTATCGTAACAAATAGTTATAAAAGTTCAACAGGACTTTCATATAATGATTTATTAAATGATGAACAACTAAATGAATTTTTAGAAGTTTATTCATCGGTTGTCAACAATTATTATGAAGAAGTTGATACAACTGAAATGCTTGATACGGCCTTAGATGCAATGCTTAATTATCTTGGGGATAATTATACAACATATTTAACAAGTGACCAAAGTGCTGATTTAGAAGAAAAACTGGCAGGAACCTATCAAGGTATAGGAATATCTTTTAGTATGTCTGAAGAAACAGGAGAACCTACAATAATAAGTGTAACAAAGAATTCTCCAGCAGAAAAATCCGGATTATTAGCAGGAGATATCTTAGTAAGTATTGATGGAACATCTCTTGCTGATAAAAATAGTGAAGAGATAAAAAATATGATTAGGAATTCTAATAAAAGTGCTATAACTTTAGTGATATCTCGTAATGGTACAGAAATGACTTTTAATGTAAATATTGAAAATGTCGAAGACGTAAATGTTAATTATACATTAATTGAAAATACCAATGTAGGTTATCTTCAAATAGATTCATTTACCAAAACAATTTCTAATCAGGTTAATAATGCCTTAACGGATTTAGAAAATCAAGGCATGCAAAAATTAATAATTGATTTAAGGTATAACGGCGGAGGATACTTAGAAAGTGCTGAAGAAACCGTTAACATATTTTTAGAAAAGGGCAAATTAATTTATTCTTTGGAAAATAAAGATGCTAAGGCTAATTATTATGATGAAACTGATGCTCATAAAACTTATCCTATAGCAATCCTTTTAAATGATCAATCAGCCTCAGCATCAGAAATTTTAGCAGCAGCCCTAAAAGATAGTTATGACTATGGTGCTTATTTTGTAGGAGCGACTAGTTATGGCAAGGGCTTAGTTCAACAAACCTATGACCTATCAGATGGATCTATGGCGAAATATACCTCAGCAAGATGGTTACGTCCTAACGGACAATGTATCAACGGTATTGGATTAGTTCCTGATTATCCAGTCCAAAAAGAAGATTTATATGATGAAGCCGGTAATCCAATAGATAACCAACTTCAAAAAGCAGTTGAAGTTCTAAGTGCATTATGATGCACTTTTTTTGATATTTGCAAAAAATTATTGTATAATGCATTTAAGAAAGAGGAATTTGATGAAAATAGGAGATAAGTATAAAATACATTGCTACAAACATAATGGTAAAATATATCAAGCAAGTGAAGAAGCTGTAATTCTAGATATATTTGATGACTATATAGTTTGTGGCAATAATATGGTAACTGTTACAGAAACAGATGGGAGAAGTTATCGCACTAAAGAACTTGCTATAATATTTTTCTATAAACATAATTGGTTTAATGTAATAGCCCAATTAAAAAAATATGGTTTATTTTATTATTGTAATATTGCAACACCATATGTCATTGATGGAAATGTTATAAAATATATCGATTATGATTTAGACTTGCGAGTATTTCCCGATGGCGGATACAAAATATTGGATAATAATGAATATAATTTTCATAAAAAAATAATGAACTATCCACCAGAAGTTGATGTAATAGTCAAAAAAGAATTAAAAAAATTAATAGAAATGAAAAAAAATAATGAAGGACCATTTAATAAAGAAGTCATTGAGAAGTATCATAATAAATATAATGAATTAAAAAATTATGGTATCATTTAGTAAATTTGTGCATAAAATATATAGGAATTTAGCAAAAAACAGTCAAATTTTGCAAAAAAATGAAATTTTTGCAAAAAAAATGAATTTTTTTGTTGACAAGTCCGTTTTAGTTTGATATATTACTAATGCACACACGGAAAAGCGTGCGAATGATCTTTGAAAACTGAGTAAAAAAGTCAATTTTGAGTAGCTTTGATTAAACT
>CALVKN010000022.1 GCA_944332715.1 uncultured Bacilli bacterium | reverse complement strand
AAATTTGGAAATATTTATCTAGGCTTGGACATATACTCTAATGGGTGATGAAGCATGAAAGTTAAAGTATTTGATGAAGTACATGAAAAAGATTTAGAAAACACACTTAATGGCTTTCTAAATTCTGGGGATTTTGATATAATAGATATCAAGTTCAATGTTGCAATTGCGGTTTGTGGTGAAGAACAAATTTATTGTTTTAGTGCACTTGTTATGTATAATTAAAGCATATACATATTTCCTGAAGTATCTATTTCTTCAGTAATGTAGGTTGTGTTGGTAGATTCAAGTTTATTAATGCGATGTTCTAAACGGTTAATTTGTCTTTCAATTTTAGCAAGGCGATTTTCGATGTTATCAGATCCCATATATTGTTGGGGATAAGGCACGGCACCTTGCATATTATTTGGTCCAGAATAAAAGGAATTGTAACTGGTTTGAGCTTGGTAAGGAACTGCTCCTTGCATCATGTTAGGGACATTTGGATTATATCCCGAGTAAGACATATTTGCTTCAGTAAAGAATGAATTTCGGTTTTTTTTCATATGTTTTCCTCCCTACATTAATATATGAAAGATTTTAGGAAGTGATATTATGAGGATGCGCAATCCCAAAGATAAAGATGAAGTAATTAATTCATGTGATTTTTTCTATAATGGATTTGATGATGATAAACCCATACATTTAGAAATAGGTATGGGTAAGGGCAAGTTTATATTAGAAATGGCTTTGAAATATCCAGAATATAATTTTATTGGCGTAGAAAAATATTCAAGTGTTGCTAGTGTTGCAATAAAGAAAATTAGAGAAATTAAACCTAGTAATTTACGAATTTTAATAATGGATGCAATGAATTTAAGTGAAGTACTTGCTGGTAAGGTTGATACAATATACCTTAATTTTTCTGATCCATGGCCGAAGGATAGACACGAAAAAAGAAGACTTACATCAAGAGGTTTCTTAGAAAGTTATGATAAATTATTTAAGGGAAAGCCTCATATAATAATGAAGACTGATAATGATAAATTATTTGAATATAGTTTAGAGTCATTTAAAGAATACGGTTATAAAATAAATAAAATAAGTTATGATTTACATAGTGAAAATATAGATAATGTAGAAACGGAATACGAAGAAAGATTTAGTAAAGAAGGAATAAAAATAAAATATGTTGATGTTAGTAAGTAACTAATTATCAACATATTTTTTTATAAATTTAGGTTTACTATTTGATAGTAAGTTGATAGTAAATCAGAAAGTAATGAAATGTCTAGTACTATTAGACAGTCCAAATTTGAAAGCATTATAGAATGTGCATTAGTAACAAATGATGTTTATAAAGAGTGGCTGGAATTCCTGTCAAAGAATATAAAAAAGAAAAAAATGAGTTGATGACAACTTGTCACCAATTGAAAAATAAAAAATATTGATGTTGGTAAGTAGGGACATAAAAAGGATTTAAAGATTAAGAAATTGATAACGTGACAATTTGTCACGGTTTGAAACTAAACTTTTAGAAATATGTTAGTTTTGTACTTTAGGATTGTCAGTTCTTCCCAGTAACCAATCAACAGATATTTTGTTCGTTTGGCATATTTTTATTAAAAATGAAGATTTAGAATATGATGAATATACTATTTCTGTTGCTAATAGTAGTCCATATCAAGTGGCAATGGCACTTAATAATTATAATTATATTGGTTCAAATACTACTTCTCCTTTAAGACCTGTATTTTACCTTAATTCTGATGTAGCCTATATCTCAGGTTCTGGAACGATTTCTGACCCCATTAGAATTCAGTGATAAGTTGCTACTTTAAAGGTAGCAATTTTTTTGGTATAATTATTTGTGCAAGGGAGATATTAAATGAAAAAAGTATTGTTGATAATTGGTTTAATATTCTTAATTACAGGATGTACTAATGTTAATGATTTAACATATGAAGAAATAATTCAAAATTTTGGAACAAATAGTTCAAGAACTAATACATATAGAACAGGATATAGATATTATTTACCTAGGGGTATGCAGGTAAATGATAGTACACTTTTTAATGAAATACTTGAAGATGGTAAAAATACTTATTATTTATATGTTGATGCTGTTAGTTATTTAAATCAAGTAGAGTATGAATATGAAGTTAACCAGGATAGTTTATATTCTACTGCCATTTCAAATGAAGATAAATTTGGATATGTTGAAATAAATTTGCGTGAAAATGATAAATATTTGGTTGAAATTATGTATAATTATGCTAAAATAGAAGTAATAGTAGATGAGGCTTCAATTAATGAAGCATTACTTTCTGCTATAAGCATTTTAAAAAGTATTGTGTATAATAATAATGTGATTACTAATTTATTGGAAGATAATGTGTTAAATTTTGCAGAAGAAGAATTCGATATTTTCGATAATGTTAATAGTGATAGTAATTCTATTCAAGTAGAGGAGGATGAATTTAATCCTACTGAAGAAGAAATACCAGATATTGATTTATTAAACTAGGAAAGGTGAAATGCTATGGGATTATTTAGTAAGATAAAAGATATATTATTTGAATATGACCCTAATGAAGAAGAGGGAACAGTAAAAAAAGAAGTTAAAAAGGAAGTAAGTGTTGAGGCCCCTGTTAGACCGATTGCTGAGAAAATAGAACCTCAAAAAAGGACAGAAAGAGCACCAGAAGTGCCTTCGAGAGAACAAACTAGATCTAGTATAGCAAGTAATCCAACTACTTCTAGTGTAGCAGTTGAAGATACTTTAAAAAGTAATTATACTAACTATAATACAGTTAATGAAAGAGAATTGTTTAAATCAGACAATACTTCGCCATTTTTAGATTTTGATGAAGAAGAGTTTTCTAGTTCTTATTCTCGCCCTGTAGTGCAAAAGCAAAAACCAAAACCAACAACAAATGTATTAGAATATGAAAAGAAAAAGAAAATAGAAAAGAAATATGACTTTGGGAGATATGAACGCACAGAAACTAGAGAAGTAGTAGAAAAGAAGAAGTTTAGACCTTCACCAATAATTTCTCCAGTTTATGGTATTTTAAATGAAGATTATAAGATAGAAGATATCAAAGATAAAACAGAAGAATATGCAAATAATAATTTAGATTTTAATAGTGTTAGAAAAAAAGCTTTTGGAGATATTGAAACTTTAGATGAAAAACCTAAAGAAACTTTTTATGAAGAAACTGTTACTGTTAAGTTAAAAGAAAATGATGAAGATAAAAAACAAAAAGTTAAAACTATTGATGAATTATTAGAAGATACTGCTGATGTAGAAATTAGTTTAGATAAAAAACCATCAGTAAGAGAAGAAGTATTAGAACCAAAAGCAACTAATGAATATGAAAAAGTTGATGAAGATTTAGAAGAAATAATTGATACGAAGAATACAAGTAGTCCTAAATTAGAAGAAGATGATGATACATTGGAAAATGATTTGTTTGATTTAATAGATTCAATGTATGATAATAGAGAGGACGGTGATTATTAATGGAATTTTGGTTAGCATTTTTACCTTTGATTATTTATATTTTATTAATTATTCTTTTAATTGTTGGCATAGTTTTAGGAATTAAGACTATAATAACTATGAATAAGGTTGAAAAAGTTGTAGATAATGTTAATGAAAAAGTTGAATCTTTAAATTCTGTATTTAATTTAATTGATTTTACAACTGATAAGATTGCAGGGTTTACAGATAAGATTGTCGAAATTGCTGGTAATCTATTTAGTAAGTTATTATTTAGAAAAAAAAGAAAGAAGGATGATGAATATGAAGAAGAATAGTGGAATTGGAAAATTTTTAGCAGGGGCTGCAGTTGGTGCTGGTTTAGGAATTCTTTTTGCTCCAAAGTCTGGTAAAGAAACTAGAGCAGATATAAAAAAGAAAATTGATGAAATAATTGAACAAGCAAAGCAACTTAAGGCTGAAGATGTAAAAGAAATGATTGTTAAGAAGGTTAATGAACTTCAAGCAGAGTTAAAAGATTTAGATAAGGAAAAAGTTTTAAAAATTGCTAAACAAAAAGCTAAAAAGATTCAAAAGAAAGCTGAAGATCTTTATAAGTTAGCTGTTGAAAAAGGTACTCCAGTGTTAGAAAAAACAACTAAAGAATTAAAAGAAGCTACTGCTGAAGCATTAAAGAAAATTGTTGCTAAATTGGAAAGTGAATAGGAAACGCGTGTTTCCTATTTTTTTAAGCAAAAACTTTAATTTTTTGATATAATAGTATCGGTGAGTTACATGTTTAATAATATTTATGAAGAAGAGAGATTATTTCCATACTTAAATATGTCATTAGAAGATGCTAGGAGATTAAGATATTTAATCAGTAATTTTTATGCTTTTAAAGATGGGGATTTGATTCAAATGAGTTTAAGCAATAGAAATGGTGTTGTAACTGCTAATGGTTTGGTGTATGAGCAAGGTAAAAATAAAGCATTTGATTCAAGAATTAAATATGTAGAAAATGGAATAGATATTTTTAGTGAAATCGATGAAATATTTCACAGAAGATTTTATTCTATTGATCAATTTCGATTTAGAGAAAAAGATATAGAAATAATAAGTAGTATTGAAAAAGAAGAACCGGTTGTAAGAAGAATTCCTTATCCGGAAGAAAGTTTAGAATTAAAGTAAATTTCATATCAATTTCACAATCAATAGGTATAATTTTAAATGGGTGATTTTATGAATGTTTTGGTAGTAGATGATGAAAAATTAATTAGAGATGTAATAAAGGAATATTTATTACTGGAAAAAATGAATGTAACGGAAGCAGAAAATGGGATTGAAGCAATAGAAAAAGTAAAACAAGATACCTTTGATATTATTATCATGGATATAATGATGCCAAAAATGGATGGTTATACAGCATGTCGTGAAATAAAAAAAATCAAAGATATTCCTTTTATTATGCTTTCAGCGCGTGGTGAAGAATATGATAAACTTATTGGCTTTGATTTGGGTATTGATGATTATGTTACTAAACCTTTTAGTCCAAAAGAATTGGTGGCAAGAATTAAAGCAGTTACCAAAAGAAAAGATACTACGGAAGATGTTTATGAAATCAAAGGTATTAAGTTAGATAATATTGCCCATGATGTTTATATTGATGGTAAAAAGATATATTTGACTCCAAAAGAATATGATTTACTTAAGTATTTTATTGATAATAAAAATATTGCTTTATCAAGAGAAAATTTGTTAAGCAATATATGGGGGTATGATTTTTATGGTGATGATAGAACAATAGATACACATGTTAAAACTTTAAGAAAGCATTTAGGTAAGTATAAAAACATGATTGTAACTGTTAGAGGAATGGGTTATAAGTTTGAATATGAAGAAGAAAAAGAAAACTAGTATTCAAGCGAAAACTTTAATATATTTACTTACTTTTAATGTTGTAATTATTGTTTTACTTTGGATTTGCCAAATATCAATATTTGACATTTATTATGAAAAAGAACAAATTAGTAATATGGATGGTATTGTTAGTTCTTTACAAAATGCTAATTCTAGTGATGTTGTGGCAGTACTTCAAGAAACGGCATATCAAAATGAAGTGTGTATTGCATTAACTAATTCTTCTACTAATGTTTTAACAACTTATAATGCTAATATGAATGGCTGTGCTTTAAGTTCAAATAATGCTCAGGTTATGAGTCTTATTAATCAATTTGTTGAATCTGGTGAAGATTTTAAATCATATAGATTTGTTAATAATACTAAGAGTGTGTCTGCTTTAATGTATGGTCTTAGAAATAATGATTCATTTATGTTTATTTATTCTAATTTGGAAGATATATCTGATTTTACACTTATTATTAAAAGACAACTTATGTATGTATGTTTTTTAGGTATATTTATTGCTGTAATTATTTCGATATTTTTAGCATCTAAACTTACTGATCCAATTACTGAGATTACTAAAAAAGCAAGGAAACTTGGTAGTGGAAACTCCGATGTTGAGTTTAAAGAATCTGGTATAAAAGAAATTGATGAACTGGCAGAAACATTATCGCAAGCCCAAAAAGAAATGGCTAAGACTGATGAGTTACGCCGTGATTTAATGGCTAATGTATCACATGATTTAAAAACTCCACTTACGATGATTAAAGCTTATGCGGAGATGATTCGGGATATTTCTTATAAAGATAAAGATAAGATGAATGAACATTTAGGAATAATTGTTGATGAGACAGATCGATTGACAGTTTTAGTTAATGATATATTGGATTTATCAAAAATGCAATCGAATGCTGATGTGTTAAAATTAGAAAAATTTGATTTAGTAGCAGAAATAAATTTAATTGTTAAGAAATATCAAATAATTAAAGAAACTGAACAATATACAATAAATGTAGAAATGCCAGAATCAGCGATGATTAAGGCCGATAAGAAAAAGATTAATCAAGTAATATATAACTTAGTTAATAATGCTATTAATTATACGGGTAATGATAAAACTGTAACTATTAGGGTAACTAAACATAAAAAATATTATTTGGTTGAAATAATAGATACTGGTAAAGGTATTAAGAACGAAGAAATACCATATATTTGGGATAAATATTATAAAAATGATAAGAACCATAAGAGAAATGTTGTTTCAACTGGACTAGGTTTGTCAATAGTAAAACAAATACTTGAACTACATAATTACGAATATGGTGTAAAGAGTGTGTTAAAAAAAGGTACAACTTTCTATTTTAAGATTAAAATATAGGAATTTCATATTTCCAACACAAAAACTTCATAAAACTAAAGTATGATGTAAGTGTAAGGAAAGGAGGAATGCTAATAAGTTTAAATTAGAAATGTATTTATAAATATACAAACTATACACAATTAACATATAAACTCAAAACTCACACTTTTTCAAAGGAAGATGAATAATTCTTCCTTTTTTGTTTTATAGAAAACTTTATTTTTATTAAAAATAAAATTGACACAGATTTTTATAACTCTGTGTCAATCTTCATAGTTTTGTTTTCTTCTGGATAAGCAAGGCTTGTACAATATTCTTCTTTTAAGTCTAGGTTTGTTTGATATATTTCATAGATAGATTTACTTATTTTTCTAGTTTGATTGAACATGTATTCTTCATCAGGACCATATAAAGTAAATATAGATATTAGATATGGATTATCAGAGTTATATATACCAATATCATTATAGTTTAGATTGTAGTAACCATATTTATGTAAGAATGTTTTATCATCAAAGTTAAGGCTGTTAAAGTAAGTATTATTCATAGCATTAATTAAAAGGCTAGAATATTCATCATCTACTTGGATTAAGTCATAAACATATTCAAGTAATTTGTTAGTATCACTTACTGTTAAGTAACTAAATCTATCTCCCTCAGAAATAGTTAAATTAGTGCCAAATAAATTATTAGCATAATTTCTTAATGGTGTTACTCCAACATAGTCACTAAGCATCATATATGCGCCATTATCACTTACACTTATGCTATAGTAGATTAAATCACTTAAAGTTATTTCTTCTCCAACGGTCCTTGTTGAAAGTAATCTTCCGTGATATAAAGAATAATTATAAGTATAGGTAATTGTGGTATTTAAATCAATATTACCAGCTCTAGCATTTTCAATTAAGTATGATGCTAAATATAACTTAATTAAACTGGCTCCATAAAATGAAGCATTTTCTCTACTTGTTAGAGTATAGTTATTATTTATATCTTTAAAATATATGGCGGCATTAGTAGTTTCTAGTAATTCTTCAAACATTGTATCGATAGAATCATCTTGGTATGGAGTGTTCATGCAAGTATTATATTTACGTTCTCTTTCTTCTTTTTCTTTTCTTTCTTGTTCTTCTTTTATTTCATTAAGTCGTTGTTCTTCATTATAAGCAATGGTGCGATATTCAAATATTACAACAAGGGTTAAAATTATAACTATTAGATATATTAAAAATTTTAATCCTTTATTTTTTCTTTTATACTTCTTTTTTTTCATTATCTAAAGTAGATAAATATAAATACTGCAAGAACTACACAATAAATTGAAAACTTCCATAACTTACCATTTTTAACCCAGTTACTTAACCATTTGTAGGAAAAATATGTTACTATACCCGCAGCAAGCATTCCTGCAAGATATGGGATAATCATGCTAGTAAGTTCACTGGTGCTAGCAAGATCACTTACTCCTAAAATCATGGTAGCAACACTTACTGGAAAATATAAAATAAATGTATACTTAAGTGCTGTATCACGTTTTAGTCCACAAAGTAAACATGCAACTAATACGGTACCACTTCTACTTATACCAGGAACTATTGTTACAGCTTGAAGAAGACCAATTAATATAGCATCTTTAAGTGTTATATCATAATCTCCTTTATTACCTTTCATGTTACGAACGATAAATAAAGCAAGAGCAGTAATTAAGAAGGCTATAGCAAGACCATTTAGGGAATACAAATCTTCAATCTTATCTTTAAAAATAAGTCCTGTTATACCAACTGGTATAGTACTTAAAACAACATATAAACAGTATTTAAATTTCTTTAAGTTATCTTTTCTTGTCTCTTTTTTAAAAATATAG
Organism: uncultured Bacilli bacterium; assembly: GCA_944332715.1. Classification (GTDB taxonomy): domain Bacteria; phylum Bacillota_I; class Bacilli_A; order RF39; family UBA660; genus Onthocola_B. Next base: position 15,532 of record CALVKN010000022.1, on the reverse strand, counting down.
GAGAAGAATGCTGTTACTAAGTCTTTTATATCTTTCCAGAAAATTATGAATATAGCAATAAAGGAACCAAAGTTTGAGATAATCTCAAAATTTAAAGTATTAAATAGGTTAGTATTAAAAATATTTTTAAATAAATAGATATGTCCGCTGCTAGATATAGGAAGTGGTTCTGTAATACCTTGGATAATTCCTAATATTATATAGGTTACTATATTCATTTTTTATCACCACTATAATTATATAGCAAAATATTAAAAAATGCACTATAATTTTCTATAAAGAGGTGGATTATGGCTGGGACATTATCACATTTTAAATTAATGCAAGATTTAGAAAAAAAGTTAGATATAGATAATAAAGATTTATTCTTGATTGCGGGTCAGGGACATGATTTGTTATTTTTTGTAAGACTTAGAGATTTAAATAAGTTTGGTATGAGAAGCGATATTGCTAAAGATATTGCTAGTCAAAAATTTAAGGTATTGATAGAGTGTTGGCAAGAAGAAGTAATTAATACTAATAATAAAGAACTAGAAACAATGCTTTATGGATATATAGCTCATCATATAATGGATTATTATATTCATCCTTGGATAAATAAAGATTTAGGATATTATTTTGATAAAAATGATGAACATACTTGGGTAAATAATGGTAAGCATGAAATGCTTGAAAGTATAATTGATGTATTAGTATTTGATTATAAAAAGTTTAAAGTACCTACAATAAATTTAAGCAGTAATACAATTAAGTCTTTAGATAAGTTATTTAAAAGAGTTTATGGTATTGATGATATTGGTAGTCTTATGAATGATGGAATAGGTAATGTAAGAGGATTTATTAATATTTATAGAAAAGATAGGTTTAAAATTAAAAGATTAGGGTATAAATTACTTGATAAATTAAGTAGCAATAATCATACAAAATATGCTTTTTTATCATTTGGTTATAGTAAGAAAGAAAAAGAAATAGTAAGGAAAGATTATTTAGATAAGTTTGATGCATTATATAATTTGGCCCTTAGAGATAGTTTTAATATGATTAATGATATTAGAAATAGTTTGCAAAATAAAAAAGTGCGAATTATCGCATTTGATAAATCCGCAATTTAATTTTTTTCTACTTCGTAATTGTATCCAAAAGTATCTACAGTAACACTAGTTATGGTTATGTTTTCTTCAAGTGCTCCGGTGACATCATTAGCAATTTCCTCATTTTCCGCAATCTCTTCAATGATATCCATGCCATCGATAACTTTACCAAAGCCTGCATAAAGATTATCTAGAGAAGTTTTTGCTGAGTCATCTAGAACGATGAAAAATTGACTACCCGCTGAATCATAATCACTACTTCTAGCCATAGATATTACCCCAGTTTCATGACTTAAGGTGTTTTTAGTATATCCATTGGCCGCAAATTCACCATCGATGGTGTAACCTGGACCCCCGGTACCATTACCATCAGGATCTCCACCTTGTAAAACAAAACCAGGCACTAAGCGATGGAAAGTTAAGCCATCATAAAAGCCACTTTCAATTAAACTTACAAAATTAGCAACAGTATTTGGAGCATATTCAGGATATAACTCAATTTTTATTGTGCCATAATCTTCAATTTCCATAGTTACTATTGGATTTTCGGTGATAACTTGTTCATCATTACCGCAACCTGTAAGTAAAAGTAAACTAAATATAATTAAAAAACTTTTAAATATTTTTTTCATAACATCTCCCATATAATTTTAACATATATATTTTATTATGAGAATATTTTATTTGGGGTTGGGAATAATTTGTAGTAGTGTATCCCTCTTTTTAATAGTAATTTATTTAAATTTGTTAGTAATAGGGTATACATTTTTAGAATTTGTTTATTTTATTATTAGTAAGGGAATTGTTTTTTTACTGTTGCTTGGTTTGATTTTAATTTATAAAGGATTGGAGCGGATAATAAAAAATGAATTATTACTACGATATAATGGTAAATTTAGAAGACAATAATTATATGTTTTATGAATGGGATGAATTAGATAATATTGAAATTATAAAAAAGATTCCATTATTTCAAGTAAGTAGTAAAGTATTAAAAGATATTATTAATAATGAGATTAAAGTAAGTAAAGAGTTTTTAGATATGATTCATAATAAAACAAAAGTAAAAAAGGGATATTTAGAATATGTTTCACTTCTTGCTAGTAAAAATGGAGCAATAATTTTAGAGTTTGCTAGTGATGGGGTAAGTATTGCTAGAAGTTTTTTGCAAGTTGAAGATGAATGCAATGTTTTGGAGGTCCTTTATACAATTCCAATATTAAAGTTTGATTATAAAATAGAAAAAAGAATAGATAAATCTAAGGATTTGAGAATAGAAAAGAAAATTAAGGATTTTATTAATTTAGAAATAAATACTTTATATAATAATAAAGATTTAGAAAAAATAGTATTTTTATATAGTGAATGGTTTGGTAAAACAAAAAATAATGTAGCAGAAATGATTAGTGATATGCAAAACAAATTAAAGACAGGGATTACTGATGTTGAAGTAAAAATTTATGATTTAATAAAACTTAGTTATAATAATGTATAAAATATAAATTGTGGTTAATAATAAGGGTGTAAGGATGGTTGTAATGAAAAAAATATTAAAAGTTATGTTGGTTATGGTATTTGCAATTACTTTGGCAGGTTGTAGTTGTATGCAGAAAACTGCAAAGACTAGAGTAGAAGAATTTTTAGATCAATATAGAAATTTAAGTGCCAATGTTTTAGGAGACCTAGATGAAGTAGTTGATAGTGAAACTACTTTAAGTGAAGAACAAAAAGAAAAGTATCGTGATGTACTTAAGAAACAATATTCTGATTTAAAATATGAAATTGTTGATGAAACTTATGATGGTGATACAGCAGTAGTAGAAGCAAAGATTACCGTATATGATTTATATAAAGCTCAAAAGGATGCTTCGACATATTTAGAAAACAATCGTGATGAATTTAATGATGAAAATGGAAGTTATGATAGTGCAAAATTTATGGATTATCGTTTGGAACAAATGCAAGATATAACTGATACTGTAGAGTATACCATTAGTTTTAATTTAACAAAAGATGATAGTGGTAATTGGCAAATAAATGAACTTAGTCAAGATGATTTAGAAAAAATACATGGTATATATAATTATGATAGTGAATAAAATGAAAAGACCTTAAGGGGTCTTTTATTGTTTTTGGTTTAATTTAGGGATGTATTTAGGTAGCTCATAGGAATATCTAGTAATGATTGTTAGACAGTCAGCATATTTTTCGCTAATTGTGGCATCTTTTTTTTCAATTCTTTCAAATTCTTTCATGACTTTTTCTTTTAGTTCATCACTAGGTAGTTCATTAAAATTTAAAAGTAGTTCAATGTCCCCAAAGCGGAGGTTATCTAATTCTAATATTAAGTAATCATCCCATATTTTTTTAAGGCAACTATAAATGTTAAAGAAACTATAGTTGCCATTAAATATTTGGAAAGAAAAATCTTCAACAAATTCTTTTATGACATCGATTATTTTATCTTGAGAACGATATGGAATATTACTTAAATCAAATGATTCAAAGACAAGATTAATAATATATTTTGGAGGTATTCCTTTAGTTTCTAAGGCTGTAGTTATTAGTTTTAAAACAGATGGCCTTAGGAAAAAACTTGTGTAGTAGACAATTTTAAAGGGACTAATTTTGTGAGTTATTAAGTTATCAATTAGGGATTCAATAAATAAAGGATGAGCATTTGTAAAGTTAGGGCCCATTTTATATGCAACAATGGTATAAATTACTATCCACTTGTCATCACGTAATTCCATACTTTGAAAATAGGAATCTTTAATATCAATCCAGTTATTATCGGGGAAAGAATTAATAATATTGTTGAATATAATTAAAGTTATTTCATCAATACCATCATGATTAGTATTAATACGATGTCTTAAACGATATAAATTTAATTGAAAATAAGGAATAATTTTATTTTTTTTCATAAGTTTTTCTCCGATATAAATTTAGAGGTATAATTGTTTTTTGATCTTCACTAATTATTTTTAAACAGTTTCTGATAATACTTAAGTTATCAAATGATGTATCTTCACTTTCTAATAATTGTTCTTTTAGAAGAGTAATTAATTCTTGGTCATTGCTTTCGATGTAGCCTTTTAAATAATTTAGAGTTTCAAAGTCTTTTTTAGTAAAAGCATATCCTTTTTTGTTAACATCAAGCATTGCTTGGTGTAATTTTATGTAGATATCATCTAGAGTAGAACAATCATTAAGTAATATGTAATGCTTTTCTTCAAGAATTTTATGTAATGATTTTATTATTTTATTATAAGATTTTTCATTGATATCACTTAAATCAAATAATCTGATTATTCTATCGAAGAGTGTTAAGTAACCAAAAGTGTATGACACTTTATTGATTTTAATAATTAAAGAATATATTGGTTCAGATAGAAAAAATTTAGCATATTCAGCATATTTTATGGGGGATACATCAGTGATAGTTAGGGCAGTACATAATTCAGAGACATAATATTTGTTTTTAGTAAATATTTTAGGACCAACTTGTGAAACTAAAATATAATAACATAATATATCAACTAAATCGGGGGATAGATATTCCATATATTCATAGAATATTTTTTCATCTAAATCATTAGGCATTTTTTTGAGGGCATTACAAAATACTTTATAAAGAATTATATCTTCTTTAGAAAAGTCTTCTGCATTTAACATAGCGTTTTTTAAACGATAACCTTGATATTTATATTCTGGAATAATCATAAAACCCTCTCCATAAAACATATTTTAGCACAAAATTCATATCTTTTTATAGGGGTAATCGTATGAAAAAGTTAATTTTTTTGCTTCTGATGCTTTTTCCAATTAAAGTTTTAGCTATTAGTGCAAGTAGTAGTATTGTTATGGATTTAGATAATGGAAGAATATTGCATGCTAATAATATTCATGATGAAAGATTAATTGCTAGTATTACAAAGATTATGACAGCGATAGTTACAATTGAATGTGCCGATTTGGATACTGTTGTTACTGTTGGGGAAGAAGTGCTTTCTGCGTATGGTAGTGCAATATATATTGAAGTTGGAGAAAAATTAACTTTGCGAGATTTGCTTTATGGACTTATGCTTCGAAGTGGAAATGATGCAGCGGTAGTTATTGCTACAAATGTGGCTGGTAGTATGGAAAATTTTTCTTTACTTATGAATGAGATGGCTAGCAAAATAGGAATGAATGATACATACTTTTATAATGCCCATGGATTAGAAGAGGATAGTGGAAAAGGCAACACTTCAACAGCGTATGATATGGCACTACTTACAAAATATGCTATGGATAATGCGACATTTAGAGAAATTTTTGGAGCAAAAAATTATCGTGTTAAAACAAATTATAAAACATATTCTTGGACAAGTAAAAACAAATTAATTCATAATTATGATTTTATTACGGGAGGTAAAACGGGATATACCGAAAAAGCTAGAAGGACTTTGGTAACTACGGGAAGTAATAATAATATTAATTTAGTTATAGTAACACTTAATGATGGAAATGATTTTCAAGATCATATAACTCTGTATGAAGAAATATTTAGAAAATATGAGGCCGTTAAAGTAATAGATAAAGAAAAATTTGAAGTTAAGGAAGACAGTGAATATAGTGATGATACTTTGTATGTAATGGAAGATATTTATGTGCCAGTAACAAATAGTGAAAAAAGTGATTTAAGAATTGAATATGAATTATACAAGGATAATGAATATATTGATGGAGATAAAGTAGGAGTTGTAAAAGTATATCTTAAAGATGATTTAATTAGAGAAGAGAGTATTTATGTGTTGGTAGAAGATGATAATAAAGATAATTTATCATGGTGGGAGAAATTATTGAGGTGGCTTAAATGGTAAGTTATATTTGGTTTTTCTTAATAGTTATTGGTATTTTATTTTCGATGTTTACAGGAAGATTAGATATAATTAATGATAGTATTTTAACTAATGGTAAAGAAGCATTAGATTTAATGCTATCGATACTACCTATTATTGTTTTGTGGACAGGGATTATGAAAATTGCAGAAGAGGCCGGGTTATTACAAAAATTTGCTAGGTTAATGCAGCCGATTTTATCAAGACTTTTTCCAAGCGTACCCAAAGACAATCCAGCACTTGGATATATTGCTTCAAATATTGCGGCGAATATGATGGGACTTGGTAGTGCTGCAACACCTTTTGGATTAAAAGCAATGAGTGAATTACAAAAGATAAATACCAAGAAAGATACGGCAAGTGTTGCAATGATTACATTCTTAGTTTTAAATACCGCGGGAGTTACAATAGTTCCAACAACTGTACTGGCATTACGTATTGCTCATGGATCTGCCAATCCTTCAGAAATTATCTTGCCAGGAGTAATAGCAACATTTTGTTCAAGTATCGGTGGGTTGCTGCTCGATTACTTTATAAGAAAGAAGAATAGAGAATGAATACATTATCAAAAATAGTTATTCCCATATTTGTAGTATTTGTTATTTTTTATGGTTTTAAAAAGCGTGTTAGTATATATGATGCATTTTTGGATGGTGCTAAAGAGGGATTAATGATATCATTTAATATTTTCCCTTCAGTAATTGCTATGGTATTTGCGATAAATATTTTTTTAGATAGTAATTTTGTTTATGATGTATTGGGATTTTTTGAACCTATATTAAACTTGATAAAAATTCCAATTGAAATTATGCCGATGGCTTTACTTAGACCTATTTCGGGGACAGCAACACTTGCTATTATGAATGATATATTTATTAAGTTTGGGCCCGATTCTTATGCTGGAAGGCTTGCTAGTGTCTTACAAGGGTGTACTGATACAACGATTTATGTTCTAGCCTTGTATTTTAGCTCTATAGGTATTAGAAAAACGAGATACTCACTTCCAGTTGGTTTATTTGCAGATTTTGTAGGAATTAGTGTTGCTTTTCTAATAACAATGTTATTTTTTTAAAATTTGTGTTATACTTATGGTGGTGGTTTATATGGAACGCTTGCAAAAGGTTATAGCATCATTCGGCTATGCCTCTAGAAGAAAGGCTGAAGACTTAATTAGAAAACAAAAAGTTATGGTCAATGGTGAGGTTGTTACAGAACTTGGTACAAAAGTATCTCCAAGTGATGTAATCAGTATTGATGGTGTTATAATAAATAAAGATGTAAAACATGAATATTATATTTTAAATAAACCACGTAGTGTAATTAGTAGTGTAAATGATGAAGCTGGAAGAATTACGGTAGTTGATTTAATTGACACTGAAGCAAGAATTTATCCGATTGGTAGACTTGATTATGATACAACAGGGCTTATTTTGCTTACAAATGATGGGGATTTTGCTAATGCTTTGATGCATCCAAGTAGACAAATCGAAAAAACATATATAGCTAAATTGGACAAGGTACTTACTAAAGAAGACATTTTAGCAATAAAGAAAGGGATTACCATTGATAAAAGAATTGTAGAAGTTAAAAGATTTAAGGTGAAGAAAAGAGACTTGGAAAAGAATACGGATATAGTTGAGATTACCATAGTTGAAGGCCGAAATCATATTGTTAAAAGATTATTTAAAGGACTTGGGGTAAATGTCGTAAAATTAAGCAGAATTGCTTATGGTTTTTTAGATATAAAAGATTTAAAATCAGGAGAATATCGTAATTTAACTATTAAAGAAATAAAGAAATTATATGCGTTGACTAAGAAGTAGTTATCTTTTTAGTCTTTTTTAAACAAGGAACTAGGAAAGGAAAATTATGAAAACAGATGTTAATTATTCAGCAGTAACAAACAAGGAAATAAGGGAAATTATGGACAATATTAGAAATGAAGAAAATAGTCCATTTGTTTTAGAAATCTATAAATATTTAAGAAAACTTAAAGAAAGCAAATTAAAAAATAATATAGTTGTTTATGATAAAGATGATTTTTTAAATCTAGGATTCAAAGATAAGGCAATTTCAAGATTGGTTACGAGATTTGAAGACATTATGCTTTGTGTTGATGTGTATGAAAAATATGATGATAAAAAAATTATTAAAAATATGATGGTATTTGCTGATGTAATAAGAAAAGTTGCAGCAAATATTGATTTAGATCGAGTAATATTTGTAAGGATTTTTAAAAAAGGTAATGTAGATAGGGAAACTGGTTTTAAAGTTGAACGTGGTTATTTAGATAAATATAGAGAGTTTAATGAAGATATTTTAGATTTACTTACTATTTCTTTAGAAGAACTGGACATGAGTAAAGATACTCCAGTTACTAAGATAATGCAATATTGGCATTAAAAAATGCAGTTCATATGAACTGCTTTTAGTTTTCACTAGATTCTTCTTCAATTATTTCGATTGCACCCATTGGACAAGAGGCAATAGCATTTTGTAGTGCATCACTTTCTAGATTGTCATTGCTTATAACTTTTGATAGATTATCTTCAAAATCAAAGTGTTCACTATCGATAGCAATACATGCACCACAACCGATACATTTTTCGTTAACAATTAATTTTTTCATACTTCCTCCTTGTATAATTATAGTAAATAGATTTTCAAAAATCAATTAAAATTATTTAAAAATTAGTGATTTTATGTTATCATTTTGATAGAGGTAGCGTTATGGATTCGAGAATGAATAAATATGGTGAAAATGAAAGTATGTCAAGGGTATCAAGAAATCATGAATTATATAAAGAAATTAATGATGGGGAACTTGATAATTTTAGTGTAAAAAGTAATGCAACCGTTATTGGTAATCAGGAACCAGAAATTGATATTGAAAAAATAAAAAAGATTCTTGATACAAAATATAATGAAGCACCGAAAAGAAGAAGTATTCGTATTGAACAAAAAGAAGAAGAAAAAGTAGAAGATGATGTTCCAACTAAGGAATATGATTTAAATGTAATTTTAGAAAAAGCTAAGGGTGAAAAACAAGAATCGTATGAAGAAGCTCGGGCTAAAAAACTTAGAAATACCCAATATGATATATTAAATAATTTAAAGATTGATACTGATAAATATCAAAGTGATGAAGAAAAAATATTGAAAGTTGAAGATGAAAAAACAGAAATTAATAAAGCAGAAGAAGATTTAATGGAATTAATTCATACAATTACTTTAAATGAAGCAAAGATAAAAGAAGAGGCTAAAAAAGAAGATAGTGATGATGAATTTGATACCGGAGCAGTTGATCCTTTGAGTATTTTAGAAGATTTAAAGGGAAGTGAAGATACTGCAGTATATGATAAAATGGTAGAAGAAGTAAAGACATCTGCAACAAGTAATATTGTATTAAATGATGAATCAAAGGAAGAAAAGAAACTTGAAGAAAAAGAAGAAGTTGATACAAAACTTGATGATTCATTTTATACAAAAAGTTTATTTAAGAAAAAAGATTTTGTTGATGATGATTTTTCGGATGTTAAAACCAATATTTGGGTAAAAATTATAATTGTAATAGTAGTTATTGCTTTTGCTGTAGGTTTATTTTTCTTTTTAAGGTCATTTCTAGATTTTTAATACATACTATTTAGTATGAAAAGACTAAGAATGCGAAAAAATTATAAAATATCAAGAATATTATTACTTATATTATTTTTGGTATTTTTTTTCGCGTTTAGTTTAGTTAAAGTTTATAGCGATAAAGTTTCTCCGAAGGTAATTGAAATAGCAAATATGAGAATAAAAAGATTTACAGAGTCATTTTTAAGTAATAATATTGGTTATGATATACTAAATGATGAAGTAATAGATAATATATTAGTTATTAATAAAAATAATGATGGGGAAATATTGTATGTTGATTATAATTTGGATCAAGCGTATAAAACTTTGGAAGTAATAACAACAGAACTTAATAATTTATTAGTTGATCTAGAAAATGGTGTAATTAAAAACAATACTGATAATAGTATAGTTGGAAGTGATTATGGGTTAATTTTATCTCTTCCCATGTTTATTTCATCGGATAGTGTAATACTGGCTAATCTAGGCCCTAAAATTTATTTTAAAGTGCATTTTGTGGGTTCACTACTTACTAATATAAAAAGTCAAATTACTGATTATGGAATGAATAATGCTTTAGTGGAGTTATATGCTACAATAAAAATTACAGAAGAGTTAGTGGCTCCAGTTACGAGTTCAAGTCAAGTTATCGAGTATGATGTGTTAATTGCCTCAAAAGTTATTAATGGAAGAGTACCAGAGTTTTATGGTGGTATGATTGTTGAAGAAAGTAGTTTGTTATCTATTCCCATCGAGTAAATTTTGTGATATAATCGATTTAGAAATAGGGTGATACTATGAAGCGGGTTTTTGTTAATGAGGCTTTTACTAAAGCTTTGGATGATTACTTGAAAAGTGCGGATAATCCGCAGGGGGTTGTTTATAATTCATTTTTAGTAGTAGTTATTAGAATGCTTAAAACTATTTATAGTGAACTTGATATAGTAAATCCTATGGTAGTAGAAGATGTTGATCTTTTGTATAAGAATCTAATGAAGTTTGGATATCCTAAGGATTCTTTAGGTATATTTTTTAGTAATTTACAACAATATTATGATATTGCTAAAGATAATGAAAAAAGTGATGTAAAGGTTAAAAATCCATTCTTTATTAGTGTGCAAAAAGATTTAATAGATATGCTTATTGCTAAAAAGTTGAATTTTTATTTAACGGAAAATGAAGTAAAAGAATTTTATGATTTACTTTATACGCCATATTCTAAAAATCCATTGCGTGTTTCTTATAATTTTTTGGCAACAACAGTTAATGGTAGCGATCCATTAGAAATTGATAATTACTTTAAAAAGGCAATGCGCGATAATGTTAAAGTTGTTAAGCCAGAAGAAAAGCATTATTTAAATATTAAAGCGTATGAACTTCTTAATTATTCAATGGAAGATTTAGGTAATATGGATAGTAGTGAACTTGATAGAGTAAATCATCAAGTATATGATTATTTTAAAATAAGAGAAAATGCTATAAATAAAGAATATTTATTAGAAAAAGCATTGGAAGCAATGGAAAGAGAAAAAAATAAAATTACATCTGGTAATGGTTATGTTGATATATTACTTGTGATGAGTATAATTTGTACTATTATCATGGTGGTTGGTATAATTACTTTCATTGTAATATAGGGAGGTTTATGGAAAATATTGTTATTGATGGAAAGCGTTATGAAGTTATTAAAAATTATCGTGATGCTTTAAATGTTAGTGATTTAGAGGGTAAAATTACAGATTATTTTGATAGTTTCGATTATATTTTGGGAGATTATGCATATGGTAAGGTAAGACTTAAGGGCTTTAATGAAAAAGGAAATAAGAATTTTAAACCTATAAATGATTATTCAAAAATAGATGAATATATTAAAGAAAATTGTGCATTTGATTGCAGATATTTCATTTTAAAGGTCTTGAGTGTTGAAAAAAATAAATAGTTTTGTTATAATTACTGATAGTAGAGAAGGGATTGATTAGTGTGGATAAAATTAAAATAAATTTGGCTTCAGGAACAAGTTTGGAAAAGCCATTAGTATCAGCATTCAAAAGCAATAATGCTATTTACGTTGTATTTGATAATGAAATAAATGGAACGATGGGGTTACCAATTATTTTAGTGTCAAAACTTGATAATGGTAAATTAGTTAAAATTGAAGATGCTAATGAATGGAATGCAATAAAAGAAATACTTAGAATGATTATTGCGGGAAATCAAGTTGATTATGTAGTGGTTGATGCAGTATTACCTGCAGATGATGTGTTTTTTATGCAACTTACTTTGCCTGTTGCTAGTTTTGATGCTTTAAAAAATAACTATCGACCTAATGCAGAAAATGCAGGAGTTACTCCAAATACTGCCAGTGTAGCACCAGAAATCCCTAATCAAAATGTTGATACTCAAGTAGTTGGACCAGATGCACCAACAACAGAAGTAGCGATGCCTGATGCACCTGTTATGCCTGAAGTGCCAGTTGATAACCAAGGAGTTGCTTCGCAACCAGTAGCACCTGAAGTAAATGTTGCGCCAGTAGAAAATACTGTAGCACCAACAGCTCAAACTGATATGCAAATGCCAATGCCAGAAGTTAATAATCCAGTTGGCCCAGGAATGCCTGCAGCACCAAGCATGCCAGAAGTACCTGTTGATACACCAAATGTTGCTATGCAACCAGAAGTGGCAAATACTCCAGTTGCACCAATGCCAGAAATGCCAACTCCAGTAGCAGAACCAGTTATGCCAGAACCTCCAGTTGATGCACAAGTAGTAGCAAATGTTGGAGTTGATACTAGTGTTTCACCAGAACAACCAGTAGCACCAGCTTCTGCCCCAATTGCAGATGCTATGAATGAGGTTACGGCAACGCCAGTAGATTTTACGGCTGATAAAGAAGCATTCTTAAAAGCTTGTGAAAATATATTTGATGCGTTAGTAGCAAAATTTAGAAACTAATATTAAGATGGTCTAAGTATCATCTTTTTTTTATATACTATTAGTATGAAAGAAACAATAATGTATTATTATAATATTGATGTTGATGTTCTAGAAGAAAATGATGGAAAGTATCATTTTAAGTATCAAAATAGAGATTATTTTTTTGTTTTTTATAATCGTAATTTAGAAGAATTAGATGATATTATTACTTGTGTTTTTAATATGAAAGTAAAAGGCATTTTAGTAAATGATATAATAATGAATATAAATGGTTCTTTTCTTACAAGTATAAATGGCTTTAATTATATTTTGATGTCTGTAGTTAATCCTAAAGAAGAGTTTGATATATTTGATATAGTAAATATTGCTAGTAAATTACATCTAAACAATAAGACCTCAAAATTATATCGTAATAATTGGGGAACTTTGTGGATGCAAAAGATTGATTATTTTGAATATCAAATTAGAGAACTCGCTTTAAATAAACCTGTTGTTAAAGATTCTTTTAGTTACTATATTGGTTTAGCAGAAAATGCTATTAGTTATGTAAATAACATTAATGCAAGATTTCCAAATGTTAGTAGTGCAGTTGTTTTAGCACATCGGCGTGTATTTTATCCTAATTATAAACTTAATTTTTTTAATCCGTTATCTTTTATCTTTGATTTGGAGGTTAGAGATGTTGCAGAATACTTAAAAGCAATGTTTTTTGCAATTGATACTGAATATGAAGTTTTAGAAGATTTGAAAAGTTATTTAAGTATTAGAAGTTTATCAGTTTATGATGCAAGTATGCTTTATGCAAGACTACTTTATCCATCATATTATTTTGATATTTATGAAGAAGTAATGAATAAAGAACGTGATGAGGAAGATTTAGTAAGGGTAATTAAAAAGGCAGATTTATATGAATATTTTTTAAAAAAAGCATATTTAGAAATAACTAAATATGCTATGATTGAAAAAATAGATTGGCTTATAAATTGATGTTAATAACACCTTCAAGTTCTGGAACTTCTGCTTTAAAAAATTCAAAAATGCCATCATTAATTGTGTTATCTTGATACATGCAATTTTGACAAGCACCAGATAGTTTTATGTAAAGATAGTTATCTTCATATTTGACAAATTCAATATCTCCACCATCCATAACTAGGAATGGTCTTATTTGATCTATCATTTCTTTTAATTTTTCTTCCATGTTCTTCACCTGTAAATATTATAAGGCTTTAGAGTTGTTAAGTAAAGGATTTAATGTTATACTAACATTAGTAGAGGTGGAAAATGCCAAAGTATAAAATAGGTGATATTGTTGAATGTAAAGTAAGTGGAGTAACTGACTATGGTTTCTTTGTGCGAGTAGATTCTGAGTATTCAGGACTTTGTCATATATCTGAAGTGTCAAATGAGTTTGTCAAAAGTGTTGAAGATTATGTCCATGTTGGAGAAATAATTTACTGTCAAATACTTGATATTGACAGTGAAGCTAAGCAAATGAAGATGTCAATTAAAAATATATATTATAAAACAGAAGATGATGGAATGCACATTGTAGAGTCTCGTAAAGGATTTTTGCCACTAAAAAATATGTTGCCAGTATGGATAGATAAAAAAATGAAAGAATACGAAAAACAAAAAAAGAACTAAAGTTAAGCGCTTTAGTTTTTGAATTCAATTTTTTCAATATCGTAAAATCCGATTAAGTATTCATGCTTTTTATAACCAATTATTGTTGGAAGTTTTCTTTCTTCTTTATTAAGTTCAGATATATTAAAACCAATAAATCCAGATACATTACCAGGTGATGGAATACTTTTAAATGAATTGCATTCTGTGCATTTTAAAATGCGATAATAATTGGTTTTTTTGTTGGGACTAATGGTTTTTAAAATATAGGGAATATTATATTCATGTTTGTGTTTTTCAGTATTTTTCTCAATCCAACTTGTATCTCTTTTAATAATTTTTCTTAAATGTAGGTGTCCCATTCCCATAAGAAATTCTCCTTATATAAAAATAAACCAGACAATGTCCAGTTAATTTTAAAAATTGGTGCCCAAGGCCGGACTTGAACCGGCACGAGTTGTTATACTCGCAGGATTTTCTTACTACTATAGTTTTCACTACCATAAAATGTTTGTAGTCTGGACTTTCTCTTTACCATATCTTACGACTTAGGTATTGCCCGTCAAGTCTCTACACCTTATTTGCGGTTTCGGTAATTATCAGTTAAAGCATGACAGTTTGGACAAAGTAATTGTAAATTATTTAAACTATTATCTTTGTTATTTCCATTAATGTGGTGTAATTCTAAAGGAATTTTTTGATTATTCCATTTTTGTAAACCACATATTTCGCATTTATGTTTTTTAATTTTTTCTTTTAAAATGCGATTCTTTAACTTATAACTAGTAATGGGTATTTCATTATTAAAATATTTTTCAATAGGTTTAATATCTGCTGGACTATTATTTTTGTTCCAGCCTTGTCCCAGAAAATGTGATGTATCTAATTTAAATGTTTCTATATATTTATCGAAAATGCAATAATTTCCACCATATGGTTTCAAATTAAGTTTTATCAAACATTCTCTTTTACTTATAGAATTTGAAACAATATCATTTAACACATCTTTTGAATATTTTAATTTCAAAATTCCCTCACAAATCTTGGCTCGGGATTGCCATCAGCGTTATCTGTAAGGTTTCCCCGAATTTGAGCAAATTCACATAATCTATTTCTAGATTAGTGCTCAAGGCCTTCCATAAAATTGCTAGAGGCCTTAAGTCCTGTGCGTCTACCTATTCCGCCACTTGGGCAACAAGGCACTGTCTTAATTAATAAGACTTCTTAATTATAATATGATTTTTCAATAATTTCAAGACTTTTGTGATATTTTTTTCACAAAATATAGTTGACACATTAATTTCGGGAATTTATCAGTTTCAAAACATTGAATATAAAGAATCCATTGAAAAATGGGTATTTTTTTGTCAAATTCCA
>CALVKN010000021.1 GCA_944332715.1 uncultured Bacilli bacterium | reverse complement strand
CTACTAAATAGTTATTAAAAAAAGCGGTGTTTCCAGCCGTTAAATGGAGATTAACAAAGCGGTGTTTCCAGCCGAAAATGGAGATTAACAAAGCGGTGAACCCAGCCGGAAATGGGAACCAAAAAAGTTGTTGTGATAAAGAGCCGCAAAAGGCTCTTTTAAAAAGGAGTAATTTAAATGGAATTAGAAGAAAGAATAAAGCAAATTGAAGAGAGAAATAAAAGAGTTGAATTAGATAAAAGATGGGAAACTAGTTGGACTAGAAAAATATGTATTATGATACTTACCTATATTATTGTGATAATTTATTCATATTTAGTTAGAAATTATGACAATATATTATTTAGTTCAATAGTTCCAGTAATAGGATTTATTTTATCAACTTTATCATTGAAACTTATCAGAAAAATTTGGGAATCAAAAATAAAAACTAATTAAAATAACTAAAGAGCCATAAGGCTCTTTTAAAATACTTAAAAATATGCTACAATATTTTTATAAATAAAGTAAAGGGAGGTAAATCATGTTAGAAGATGATATCCTAAATGAAATAAAGAAAAATGAAGAAAGTGAAAACAAAAATGAGATTGTTGAAGTTGATGAAAATGAAGAAATAACTAATACGCAATATGACTTGCCAGAAGTAACTGATCCAGATGATGGCAAGAAAAAGAAGAAAAAAGAAAAGAAGGCTAAGGGACCAAGCAAATGGAGTAAGTTAAGTAAGAAACAAAAAATAATTATTATTGTAAGTATAGTATTAGTAGTAATTATTATAGTTGCTTTATTATTATGGTTCTTTGTCTTTAATAAGGATGAAGAAGAAGCAAAAAGACCTGAAGAACCAATTGTAATTGTAGAAAAAGATAACTATAGGTATGAAGATGGCTGGTTAGTATTCTTAGATGGTGAAGATAATGAAATTGGAGAATATGAATGTGCTAACAAAGATGAAGAGTTATGTTATGTTGCATATTATAGTAATGAAGATGACTTTGATGTAAATAAACAAGTTTATGAAAATGGTGTACCAATTGATTTTCGTAGTGATATCCTACTAGATAATTATGTATTCATATATGATAATACAACTAAAGAAGATGGTAATGTAACACTATATGATATCGAAGCTAAAGAAACAAAAGATGAATATGCTTTAGTTAAAGAAGTAAATGAAACTAATGTAATAGTTAAAAATATTGATGATGAATATGGTGTACTTACATTTAGTGATAGTGGAGTAGAAAATCTAATTGATTTTGATTATGACTACTTAGGATATATATTAGATACTGATGCTTTTGTTGGAGCTAACAACAATAATTATGTACTAATTGGACTAGATGGCGAGGATATAAGTAAAAATATCCCAGGAGAAATAAAGAATTTTGATGGAAATAATATAAGTGTTGTAATTGATGGAGATTACTTTATCTATAACTATCAAGGTGTAAGGCAAAGTGAAGAAGCATACGATTATATTAGATTTGTTGATACTTATATAATTGCTGCCGATAATAAAAGATTATATGTTTTTGATAGTGAAATAGCCCCAATGACAATGGATGGCATAAGAATTAGTAGTAGTGATTATAATACTAAATTAATATTTAATGATGATTTAGTTCAAACTGGTAAAGAAGTAGCTTTTGATGCTTATGTAAATGGTAATACCTTAAGAATTGATTATGGTGAAGAAGAATATGTAAATATTAATTTGAATGAAGGTAAATTTAGTAAAAACCAAGAATATTATAGTTACATGCAAGGTAAATTATATTTCTATTCTGATGCTGAAAAAACTGAATTACTGGGAAGTTATGCATGTAATTATGCTAATGAAGTAACTGAATCTACTACTGAATTAACTAACTGTTTCATTGCTAAAGAAAGTAATATATTTGAAGATAGCCAAGAAGAAGTAAGTTTAGGATATTTACCTATATATAATGAAAGATTTGTATTTATTACTGATACTTCAAGACCTAATGCCAATGACAATATTATTCTTTATGATTTGAATTTAAGTAAGAATTTAGCAACATACAAAGAAGTAGATACTAAATACTATAATGGTGCAAGTGAAACAATCGTTAATTTTGTTGAAACTGCAGGTACAATTGCTCTTGCTAAAAATACTAGTGACTCATATGGTTTAATAAATATTACTTCAAGTAACGTAACTGGCTTAATAGCATTTAGAGATAGCGATTCTAATGCTACTAATACTGATGCTTATGGCTTAGATGGCTATATAGTAATGCTAAGAAGTGATGGAACATATCATTTATATGATACAAAAGGAAATGAAATAACAGAAAAAATTGATACTAAAAATGAAATAGTTGATTATAAAGGAAACTATATCTTAGTTAAGTCAAGTAATAATTATTTAATCTATAATGTTGATGGCTCTATTGCAAGTAGTGAATATAAATATATCTATATGGAAGATAGTTATTACATTACTGTCGATAGTTCTAATAAAGTTGGAGTATTTACTTATGATAGTGATACTAATTTAGCTGAAAACTTAAATATAGTAGTTGATGAAGATAGTGTATCAAAAATAGAATATGGTACTAGTAGAGGTGTATTGTTAATATCATACACCTATGAAGGAAGTACGCACTCTATAAGCATTAATTTGGGGTAGTATTATGCAAGACAAAAAGACATTAATTACAATTATTGTTTTACTAGTAATATTTATCCCCCTTACTATAGCTGGAACTTATAGACATGCAACAAGAGATGAAAATGCTATTGTAGATGATAATCCTAATCATGATTTAATCTATAATGGTAAAGTGTATTTTTATTATGGTAATGAATTACTGGGAACTTATGAATGCAGTACTTGTAGCCAAGTAGAAACATCTATTGATGATACTAACTATCACACTAATTCATATCGCATTGGTACATATCAAATACCTGCAGTATTAAATGAAAGTGTTGCTTTAATTAATCAAGATGGTGTTGATTATGTTTATAGTATTAGTGTTGGAAAAACTATAAATAGTTTTGTAGCAATCAAGGATTATAAAATTATGCATACAGAACAAGTTTTAATTACTAGAAATACTAGTGGTTGGGGTGTTGCTTCGATTACTGGAAATAGTTTACTTCCTGTAATTAGTTATCAATATGATTACATTGGTATACCAGCCCATCTCATTAATGGGTTGTTAGATACTTCAAAAGTTATTGCTCTTAGAAATGGTACTTGGTATGTATTAAATAAAAATAATACAACTGATTATCAAACCTTTGATGTTGAAATAGTTGATTTTAATGATAATTACTATATATCTTATGATAATGGTTATCATATAATTGATAGAGCACAAGAAGAATATTTAGCTACTGTAACTAAAAATGCCGCATATGCGGCTGGAGAATACATTCTTATAATTGATAATGATAATAATCTTTTAGTTTATAGAGATTGTAATGAAGAAGCACTTCAAACAATAGAACTACCAAACTACGAAACAATCTATTTTAATCAAACCGATGCTGGGGTAGAAATATTGCTTGATGGAAATTTATATCAAACTATTGAAACATCTTAAATAATTTGATAAAATAATCTTGTGTTTTGAAGAAATTTGAGGAGTAAAATAATACTTATTTAAAGAGATTTAGTGGCTGGTGAAAACTAAAATTAAGGTTATTTGAAGGTTGCAAATGGAGAAATACGGCAGAGATGCCTTAAAATAATTAAGTTAAATAAAGGATGGTACCGTCATTTATGACTCCTTGGTATCATCCTTTTTTATTTTTGGAAAGGATGAATAATATGTTAGATAAGAAATATAATCATCAATCAGTTGAAGAAGGAAAATATGCGAATTGGCTTCAAAATAATTATTTTGAAGAAAGAGATGGCTTACCACCCTATGCGATAGTTATTCCGCCACCAAATGTTACAGGAAAATTACATTTAGGTCACGCTTGGGATACAACGCTACAAGATATAATCATTAGATTCAAAAGAATGCAAGGATATAATGCTATGTGGCTTCCGGGGATGGATCACGCTGGTATTGCAACTCAAGCTAAAGTTGATGCCAAACTTAAAGATATGGGTATAAATCCGCGTAGTTTATCTAGAGAAGAATGGTTAAAATATGCATGGGATTGGAAAGATGAATATGCCGATAATATTCATAAACAATGGGCAAAATTAGGGCTATCTTTATGTTACTCTAAAGAAAGATTTACTCTTGATGAAGGACTAAATAAAGCCGTTGTTTATGTATTTAAAAAGTTATACGAAGAAGGTCTTATTTATCGGGGTGAGCGAATAATAAACTGGGATCCAGCAGCAATGACTGCCTTATCTAACGAAGAAGTTATTTATAAAGAAACTAAGGGTGCATTTTATCATATTAAATACTTTATTGCTGGATCAAGTGATTATTTAGAAGTTGCTACAACTCGTCCTGAAACATTATTTGGAGATACAGCAGTTGCTGTAAACCCAAGTGATGAAAGATATAATAAATTAATTGGTAAAAATGTTGTTTTACCAATTGTTGGAAAACTTATTCCTATCATTGGTGATGAACATGCTGATCCAGAATTTGGAACTGGTGTTGTTAAAATAACTCCGGCGCACGATCCTAATGACTTTGAAGTTGGAAATCGCCATAATTTAGAGCGAATAGTGGTAATCAATCCTGATGGCACTATGAATGAGGCTGCTGGAAAATATGCTGGTCTTGATAGGTTTGCATGTCGTGAAGAATTAGTTAAAGACTTGGAAACTGAAGGATTGCTTATTTCAGTTAAAGAAATAACTCATAATGTTGGACATAGCGAAAGAAGTGGCGTAATGATTGAACCATACTTATCTAAACAATGGTTTGTTAAAATGCGCCCTTTAGCAGATGCTGTTCTTAAAAACCAAAAAAATAAAGATACAAAAGTTAATTTCGTTCCAGCACGCTACGAAAAAATAATGAACCACTGGATGGAAATTACTTATGATTGGTGTATATCTCGTCAACTTTGGTGGGGACACCGTATTCCTGCTTGGTATAAGGGTGATGAAGTATATGTGGAAGATGCCGCACCAGGTAGTGATTGGGTACAAGATCCTGATGTTTTAGACACTTGGTTTAGTAGTGCTTTATGGCCATTTTCAACTCTAGGTTGGCCAGATGATACCGAAGACTTCAAGAAATTTTACCCTAATAATGTCTTAGTTACAGGTTATGATATCATACCTTTCTGGGTAAATAGAATGACTTTCCAAGGTCTACATTTCACTGGCAAAAGACCTTTTGAATACTGTCTAATCCATGGCCTAATCCGTGATAAAGAAGGAAGAAAAATGAGTAAATCTTTAGGAAATGGAGTAGACCCAATGGATGTCATTGATAAATATGGTGCTGATGCTCTAAGATTTTTCCTAGCAACTTCTACTGCTGCAGGTATGGATTTACGCTACGATGAAGAAAAAGTTGCCTCAACCTGGAATTTTATCAATAAATTATGGAATGCATCACGCTTCTGTTTAATGAACATTGAAAGTATAAATGAAGAAAAATTTACATTAGATAATTTAAGTAATGTAGATAAATGGATACTAACCAAATTAAATAATTTAATAAAAGTAGTAACTAAACGTATGGAACGTTTTGAATTTAATATCGCCGGTTCTGAAATTTATAACTTTATTTGGAATGATTTTTGTGATAACTATATTGAATTTGCTAAATTCAGTTTGGATAACTACACTACTAAATCGGTTTTACTTAAAGTTTTAACTACTATTTTAAAATTATTACACCCATTTATGCCATATGTAACAGATGAAATTTATAGTATGTTACCTATACATGAAGAAAACATAATGATTAGCACTTACCCAGTTTATAACAAAAAAGAAATATTTAATAAAGAATTAGATAGTGTTAATGAAATGATAGAATTCATAAGAATGTTTAGAAATGTAAAATTAGAAAATAAAATAGGTAAAGATTATCAAGTAATAATTAATAGTAATGAAGATTATGATTTAATATTTAAAATGTTAAAAATAACGGATGATTTAATTGTTAAATCTTCAGAAAAAGAAAAGATAAATGTTAAGTATCAAGATTATGATATAGATATTTGTTATGAAGTAGTATTAAGTGAAGAAGATAAAAAATTAAAAGAAAAACAAATAGAGTCACTAAGGCAAAGTATTGAAAGAAGAAAAAAACTTCTTGCTAATGAAGGTTATTTAAATAAAGCGCCGAAGGAATTAATTGAAAAAGAAAGAAAAACTTTGGCGGAAGAAGAAGAAAAATTAAAAAATATGGAGTAGAGGTATGAAAGATGTAGTAATAATTGGAGCAGGTCCGGCAGGCTTATTTGCGGCTTATGAGCTAATTAGTGGTAACCCTAAACTTAAAATCACTTTACTTGATAAAGGCTTTCTGGCATGTAATAGGCATTGTCCAATGAATGAACAAAAAATTCCTTGTATAAATTGCAATCCTTGCAATATTATGGCAGGTTTTGGTGGTGCAGGAACATTTAGCGATGGAAAACTTAATTTCATCCCTAAACTTGGTAAGAGTAATTTATACAAATACATGAGTATAAGCGAAGCAGAAGAATTAATTGATTATACAGAAAGCATTTTTACTAAATTTGATATGGATAGTGATGTATATCCTAGCAATATGGATGAGGCTTTAAAAATAAAAGAGAAAGTTGCAACTTGTGGTGCTAATCTTTTAGTTATAAAACAAAAACATTTAGGTAGTGATAATTTACCAAAATATATTAGTGATTTTACGGAATATCTAAAAAATAAGGGAGTAGAAATATTAGAATGCTGCAATATTGATGATTATGAAAAAGTTGATATCTCTTACCACTTAACTGGTAAGATAAAGAATAAAGATTACACGATTGATACTAAAAATATAGTAATTGCTCCAGGTAGAACTGGTGCTAAATGGATTCAAGAAATTGCTGATAAACACAATATTTTATATACTTCGCAAAGCATTGAAATAGGTGTTAGGGTAGAGGTGCGAAAAGAAATCCTTGAGGCTATTACTAATACGATATATGATCCTAGTATATTTATTAAAACAAGAACTTATGACGATGAAATTAGAACATTTTGTACTAATCCTGGAGGCTATGTAACTAAAGAAAATTACTATGGTTATATATGTGTTAATGGGCATGCCCTAAAATCTAAAAAGAGTAATAATTCCAATTTTGCTTTTATATCCAAAGTTAATTTAACTGAACCAGTAACTAATACTAGAGAATATGGCGAATCAATTGCTAAAATTGCTAATACTTTAGGGGGTGGCAAACCAATAGTCCAAACCCTCAAAGATTTAAAAAGAGGAAGAAGAAGTACTGAAGCAAGAATTAATAAAGGCTTTATCGAACCAACTCTAAAAGATTGCGTCGCTGGAGATTTAGCGCTTGTTCTTCCACACCGTATTATTACCAATATCCTAGAAGGCTTAGAAACACTAAATAAAATAATACCTGGTGTTGCTAATGACGAAACCCTTTTATATGGACCGGAAATAAAGTTTTTCAGTAATGAAATTGAAACCGACAATAATATGAAACTAAGTGGGGAAAACATCTACTTTATTGGGGATGGTGCTGGTAAGGCTGGAAATATTGTTACTGCTGCTGCAACAGGTATAGTTGCTGCTAGAGATATTTTAAATAAATAATGCTAAGTTTGAAAGTTCAATTGAAAAAATTGAACTTTTTTTTTGTGAATTTTTTGTGAAAAAAAAGGAAATTGGCAATTTTGAGACAATAATATAGTGAAAGGTGAATTAGGATAGAAAGGAAAGGGGGAATTTAGAAAAAATAACGCTATTATTTATTTTAAAGGAGGTTTGGTTGATGAAGAAAATATTTATAGCAACGATTTTTTGTTTAATAGGAATACTAAGGGTAAATGCTAGTAGTGATATCTTATATGATGCGGAAGAAATACATAATGTTTATATTAGAAAAGTTTCTAGCGATGGGACCGAAAAAGTAAAACAAGGGGGATTTATCAGAAGAAAAAGTGATAATTCGTTTGTTTATTGTGTTGAACCTTTTGCATCTTTAAAAAATAATTATGAGTATACAAGTTATACTGAGGATTATCCTACTCATCTAGGAATTTCTGAAGATACTTGGAACAAAATTTCTCTAATTGCCTACTATGGTTATCAGTATGAAAATCATCAAGAAGACTATTGGTACTACATAACCCAAATTATGATATGGCGTGAAATTGATAAGAATGCCGAGTTTCATTTTACTGCTTATCTAGGTGGACCAAATGATCCCAGTATTTTTGCAAGTGAAATAGAAGAAATTGAAACTTTTGTTAATAATCACCTAAAATTACCAGAACTCACTCTAGAAGATATCCGTTATGGCGAAACTAAAACATTCGAAGACAAAAACGCTGTTTTAAATAACTACATTATAGATGATGAATCAGCATATATAACAGATAGTAATTTAATTATATCGGGTAGTACCTTAGGTACAAACACCATTACTTTAAAAAGAGTTAGTGATAATTATGCCAGTGTTCCAATTGTTTATGTTGATACCGTTGGACAAAATGTTTTAGCTGTAGGCAATGTTCCAGATATTGAAATGACTATTAATTATAATGTAATAGAAAATAAAATAAAGGTAATAAAAGTAGATGAAGATAACAATTTAATACCGGGAGTTACTATTGCTTTATATGATGAATCTGGGGCTTTAATTGATATAAACACTACTAATGAACAAGGTGAAATTATCTTTAACGAATTAAAATTAGGTAAATACACTTTAAAAGAACTAGAAACTCTTGATAATTATGTCTTAGATGATACTCCTTATGAGATAGAACTTTTGAGTGAACTTGAAGAAATAACTATAGTAAATGAGTATAAAAAAGGATCCTTAGAAATAATTAAAGTAGACCCAAATAACAATCCTATCCCTGAAACAGAATTTACTTTAATAAATAGTGAAGAAGAAATAGCAGGAACATACGTAACTAATGAAGAAGGGAAAATTACTGTTACAGATTTAAAAATAGGTAAATATTTTTTAGAAGAAACAAAATCTAATCCCAATTATCATTTGCTAGATGAACGAATAGAATTTAATATAACTGATAATGATGAAGTAATAGAAATTACTGTTACAAATGAATTAATAAATGTTGATATACCAGATACCTTAATTTCTTATAATACCGGTATATTCATATTACCTAATAAGAAAAATAAATTTGGAAATATTTAGATAAGCGTGTTATAATAATACTACTTAGGAGTTTTGTAGTATGAAACGTAGTGAAGTAGATAGAACTAAATTAAGTCCCATGATGGCTCAATACATGGAAATAAAGGATAAGTACCCAGAGGAACTTGTTTTTTATCGCTTGGGTGACTTTTATGAAATGTTTTTTGATGATGCTTTGATTGCATCCAGAGAACTAGAATTAACATTGACAGGTCGTGTTGCGGGTTTAGAAGAACGTGTCCCTATGTGTGGTGTTCCTCACAACAATGTAAAATCATATATTGAAAAACTTGTCAATAAAGGATATCGTGTTGCTATTTGTGAACAGTTAGAAGACCCTAAAACTACCGGTAATAGAATGGTAAAGCGAGGCATAGTTGATGTAATTAGTAAAGGTACTATTGCAGATAACGATCTTTTAAATGAAAGAGATTCTTCATATATCGCTGGAGTTTTATTTTTCCAAGATATAATTATTATAACTATTTTAGATATTTCCACTGGATATTTAGCAAGCCTTAGTATTGAAAATAATATTGATTTATTACTAAATGAAATACTAAATTATAATATTAAAGAAGTAGTTTTATTAGATAACTTAAATACTGCTTTAATTGATTTACTTAAAAATACTTATAGTATTGAAGTAACGATAAATCCTAATTTTTTGCAAGATAAATATGAAGAATTTTTAAATACAATCGAAGATGCCCGAGTTAAAAGTGGGGTAGAACACTTATTTTATTATTTAAGTGTTCGTCAACTAAAAGATTTATGCCATATTAACACTATAGAAATAATCAAGAAAAATGATTATGTTGAAATGGATGTCCATACTGTTAGAAACCTTGAATTAGTAGAAACAATCCGTTTGAAAGAAAGAACTTATTCTCTTGTGTGGTTACTAGATAAATGTAAAACTGCTATGGGTAGCAGAAAACTAAAAAATTGGATATTAAATCCTTTAAAAAATAAAGATATTATTTTGAGTAGATATGCTAGTATTGAAAAATTAAACAATGAATTTATTATAAAAGATGAACTAAGAAATCTATTATATGAAGTATATGACATAGAAAGATTATCCGGTAAAGTAGTAAATGGTAGCCTAAATGCTAGAGACTTACTACAGTTAAAAAATAGTCTTGCTGTCTTACCTGATATTAAAGAAAGACTGGAAAAACTAGGATTTAATTATGAATTAGATACTCACCAAGAAATATATAGATTATTAGAAAGTTCTATTGCCGATGACCCTCCAATTAGTGTAAGGGAAGGCTACATAATAAAAAGTGGATACAATCAAGAACTTGATGAACTAAGAAGCATTCGTAGTGGAGGTAAAGATTTTGTTGCTAGTTTTGAAGCTAAAATAAAAGAAGAAACTGGAATAAAGAACTTGAAAGTTGGTTTTAACAAAGTCTTTGGTTATTATATCGAAGTACCTAACGGATCAAAAAATTTAGTTAAGGATGAGTTTAATTGGTACCGTAAGCAAACTTTAACTAATTGTGAAAGATATATTTCCCCAGACCTAAAAGAAAAAGAATCTTTAATTCTTAATGCTGAAGAAAATATAAATGATTTAGAATATAATTTGTTTTGTGAAATTAGAAATAAAATTAAAGGAGAAGTTCCCGCTTTACAAAGAACTTCTGATGTCTTAAGTGAAGTAGATTGCTTAATTTCCCTAGCAGTTTGTAGTGATGAATATAATTTTGTTAAACCCGTAATTAATGATGAAGGAATAATTAATATTAAAGATGGCAGACATCCAGTAGTAGAAATAGTTAGTAAAGGGGAATATGTACCAAATGATTGTATTATGGAATCTGGTATTAACACTCTTTTAATTACAGGACCAAACATGAGTGGTAAATCGACATTCATGAGGCAACTTGCTATCATCATAATAATGGCTCAGATGGGTTCTTTTGTTCCTGCTCGTGAAGCAAACTTACCGATAATTGATAAAATATTTACACGTATTGGCGCTAGTGATGATCTTGTAAGTGGCGAATCGACATTCATGGTTGAAATGAAAGAAGCAAGAAATGCTATTTGCAATGCTACTAGCAACTCTTTAATTTTATTTGATGAACTAGGTCGTGGTACAGCAACTTATGATGGTATGAGTCTTGCTCAAGCTATACTTGAATACATAAGTGAAAATATTAAGGCATATACTCTATTTTCAACTCACTATCATGAACTTACGAGACTTGATAAAAAGTATAAGAATATTAAAAATATCCATGTAAGTGCTGTTGATAATGGAGATACTATAACATTTTTACATAAAGTAAAAAATGGGGCAGTAGATAAAAGTTATGGTATTCATGTAGCACGCCTTGCTCATATGCCAGATGAACTATTAAAAAGGGCTAGTGAAATATTGAAAGACTATGAAACAAATGCTAAAAAGAAAAATCCCGAAGAAAAAGTACAACTTAGCATGGACTTCTTTCAAGAAACTCCAAAAGATGATATAATAAAGAAGGAAATAGAAAACTTAGATTTAATGAATACAACTCCAATTGCAGCATTAAACTTTCTATTTTCTTTAAAAGAAAAGATTAAAAAGGGTGAGTAATATGAAAAGAAAAGAAATTATAAGATTTTTTAAGAAATACTTTCGCCATGAAAAGAAACTTCTTATTAAATCTTTTATTTTTATATTTATTAGTTCTCTTTTAGGGGTAGCATATGGTTATTTAATTGGTGAGGCAACAGAATATGCCACTGAAGAACACTTTTTTATTGCTGTTTTAACACTGCTTTTTTACTTACTTCTTGCTTTACTTGATAATTTAATATTTGATAGATTAGGTAAAATATCCATGAAGAAAGCTTGTAGTAATACAATGGAACGTATAAGTTATGATGTATACTATAAAGTAGGTTTACTTCCCGCTCGTGCTTTTGAAGAAAAAACTAGTGGAGAATTAATAAATAGAGTAGTAAGTGACTCATCTACCATTACTGAGACATTCCAACAATTCATAAGAGTAATAACCACTCTTTTTACGGCCTTACTTATATTTATCTATGTTTTATTTAATTCCTGGATTGTTGCCATAGAAATTGTATTATATTTTGCCTTATTTTATATGTTTTCTAATAAATTCTTACCCCTTATAAAAGAAACTCAAAAGGAAATATCTAATGAAAAAGATAACACAGTTGCGGAAGTTAATGAAACAATCCGTGGCATCCGTGAAATAAGGGCTCTTGGAATAAGAAAAAGTATTAATAATACAGTAAAAAAGATAATTAATATTACATTTATAAAAACTAGAAAACAAATGGTTGATGAAGAAAACTACTATAGTGCAACATATTCTTTGGGTAATGGGCTTGAAGTGATAGTTTTTATTACTTGTATTATTTTAATGTCCCTTGGTAAGAGTGATATTGGCTTTTTTATAGCCATGACTTATTATATTTACCGTTTTACCTTCCTTGTTGAGTGGGTAATGAACTTAAGTTCATCAGTCCAAAAAATGCGAGTTGCTATTGAAAGAGTAGATGAAATCCTTGGAAATAAACTCTATCAAGATATTACATTTGGAACACTCAATAAAACTGATATAGTGGGTAATATTGAATTTAAAAATGTAACATTTGCTTATAGCCAAGAAGAAGGAAATGTTTTAACAGATTTCAATTTAACTTTACCTAGTAATAAAAAAATTGCTATCGTTGGTAAAAGCGGTCAAGGAAAAAGTACTATATTTAATTTATTACTGCGTTATTTTGAACCACAGCAAGGTATTATATTAATTGATAATTATCCAATCAATGATTTTTCGGAAGATGCTTTCCATCAAAATATTGCCATAATTAGACAAGACCCATTTATATTTAATAAAACTATTCTAGAAAACTTCCATATTCTAGATCCTTATCTATCTTTGCGTAAAATTAGGAAAGCTTGTAAACTTGCAGAAATAGATGATTATATTATGAGCCTTCCTGATAAGTATGATACCAAAATCGGAGAAGGGGGAGTAAACCTTAGCGGAGGGCAAAAACAACGCCTTGCTATAGCACGTGCCTTACTTAAGGATAGTAGAATAATTTTATTTGATGAAGCAACTAGTGCTCTAGATAATGAAAACCAAAGTAAAATAAAACAAGCAATTGATAATCTAGTAGAAAATCATACAATTATTATTGTTGCTCATAGGCTTTCAACTATTATTGATGCTGATATCATTTATCTAATAGATAATGGTAAAGTAGTTGCATCAGGAACCCACAAAGAATTACTTAAAAATAATGAAACTTATAAAACACTATATACTAGTGAAAATTAAATTTTAACATTGTAGAAAGGATGAAATATCGTCATTTAAAGAAGCTGAAATAAAACTAAAACAACTTGATGAAATCAGGAGACAAATTATTGAAAGAATGAACCTAGAAATGAAATTAGCAATTGAAAAAAAAGAATATCATAAGATTGAAGAAATACTTGCTAGAGCAAAAAGAGATAATGATAAGGTTGATGAACTTATTAATAAAATATCTTCATTCCTTGGATTCAATGATTTAGGTTTTCCACGATAAAGACCATAAAAGGTCTTTTTACTTACAACAAAAAAGAAGCCTTACGCTTCTTCATCACCATAATCTTCTTCATAATCTAAAGAATAATCTTGAATTAATTTACTTAATATAATTGGATCTGTTTCTTTTTGAATATAAGTATCATTATCTTCAATGATTTCTTTTAAAACTATATAGTTTTTTGTAGGTTCTTCTGCATCATCTAGTTCAACTGCTAGAAAATATTTAATATTATCTATCAAACTATCTAATAACAAAAGATAACTAGTACCATTTTCTAAATCAATTATTTCATCAACCTTCATTTTTATCTTCCTCTTCCTTCTTCTTGTTCTTGAGCATCTTTCACTTGTTGTTCCATATTTCTTTCATCCATTAGTTTTCTGTAATTAGCATATACTTTTCTAGTTTTCTTTACTAGTACTTCCATTTCTTCTTTAGTTAAACTATTAGTGTTTCTAATTTTTGTAATAAGTCCTCTAATAGCTTCACTAATTTCTTCTTCAGACATATTAGCAATATTAGCATTCAAGGCTTTTATTTCATCATTTAAATCTAGATAAGCAGATGCTTCTAAAGTATCGTTATCTACTAATTTTTCAGACTTGCTAATTAGTTTATTAGATTTACCAGTAAGTCTTTGTTTTTCACTATCAGTAAGATTTGCATCTGCATTTATTTGCGCAATAATTTCTGCAACTTTTTGTTGTACTTCTTCATGAGACATATTTGTTAAATTTTTCTTTAGATCTTTAATACTCTTAAGTATATTTTTATATGCTGCAGATTTCTTTGGTAATATTGCTCCAAGACCTGTTAAGCCAAGACCAGTAATACCAAGTCCCATAACGCCATTACTAATAGCAGTTGCAGCGCTACTTGCAGCTGCGGCATTTTCAATCGCAGCTTTAGAATACACTTCAAGAACTTTTTCTCCGATTGTCCAAACACCAGATGTAGTATCAAATGATGCTTTTAATCCTGTCAATGCTTGAATTTCAGAGGCTAGGGCAGTATTAGCACCATGTAATGCAGCTTGTTCACTAGCAATAGCGCCATGCCATAATGCACCATTTTCAATCATTGCAGAAGATAATGTCGCAACTTGACTAGTTTCAAGCATCGTTGTAATTGCTGGTATTAAATATTGTAATGCAATAATTACTGCTACAATAAGTAGGGCAATACCAACAGCAATTAATATTTGTTTTTTATGTTCATTTATCCATTTACAAGCTCTCCTAGCCACAACCTTTATTTTAGGTTCTTTAGTTTCATTTGGATGATTAGGGTTAGGAGTAGTTTTTTCAGGTTCTGGATTATCTAACTCTTTAGAATCAACTACTGCAATTTGTTTATCAGGATCCACTGTTCCAAGATAACTTGAATCCTTAATTGGATCTTTAGGTTTTTCTTTTTCTTTATCAAGGTTCGGAACTACTGCAAGTTGTTCTCCTTCTTTAACAGGACCAGTATAATCCGGATTTACATCCTTGCCCTTTAATGTATCATCTTCAGCTTTTTGTTCTTCTTCTGATAATTCTTTAACTTCTTCTTTCTTTTCTTCTTCGTTGGTTAAATCTTTATCATTATCTTTCTTTTCAGTTTGCTTATTTACTTCCGTCTTAGATTCCGTTTGGCTAACATTTAGTGATTTACCATTATAAACTAAACCATATCTTTCGCACATATTTTCAAAATCAATTTGACTTCTGATGTTACTGTTAGCAAACATCACTGTATTTTCCCGCATTTTGCTAACTATATCAGTAACACGCGCTCTTGTATCATTAGTTATTGCTAAGCCTTTAGTATCATCTTCAATAGTATTAATTGATTTTAATACATCATTTTTAAAATCTACTACATTGATGCTTCCAACAACATTAAGATATTCTCTTTGTTTGTCAAAATAGA
Source organism: uncultured Bacilli bacterium (assembly GCA_944332715.1). GTDB lineage: Bacteria > Bacillota_I > Bacilli_A > RF39 > UBA660 > Onthocola_B. Next base: position 8,466 of record CALVKN010000021.1, on the reverse strand, counting down.
TACTTAAATAAGATTGATATGAACCTATAGTTCTATCAATTTCTTGCTTTATTTCAAGAGCTTTAGCGGTTCTTTCTTCATCTGTAAGTGATGTGTCTCTATCGAGTAAAACTGCTTTTTTCTTAGCGTTAATCATTTCTTGCTTATATTCAAGCATTTCCTTTTCAGCAGTCATATATTGAGATATTGCTGCGAATTTATGTCTTACTGTTGTAATATCATTTTGCAATTTTTCTAATTTTTCTTTATCAGATTTTAAATAGAATTCATCATCACTTAGTGCTTCACTTAACTTTGTTATATTATCAAGTATATTAGTAGAAAACTCATTTATTATCCCACTAATATTTGCTCCTTTTTGTAATTCAGTTAATTTGTTTAATAGATCATAAGGAGTCATATTAACTGCTCTTAGTTCCTTATCAAATGAAACTAAACTACGAATACTAAAGCCATTTTTCTCAAATTGGCTATATAAATCATTATTCATAAATACACAATCCCTTCCGTTGTTATAATTTTACCATAAATATCAGGGATTGTCCAACATTTGTATTTATCCTAGGGCAACATCAAATATCATCATGACGATAAAGCCAAGTATTGTAAATAGGGCCATTAAATCCTTTTTTTCATTAGTTTGACTCTCTGGAATAAGTTCTTGTACCACTACATAAATCATGGCGCCACCCGCAAATGAAAGAAGTATTGGTAAAAGGGTTTGCACTTCCAATACTAAAATAGCTCCGATAACTGCTGAAATTGGTTCAACAATACCACTTAAATTGCCAAATAAAAATGCTTTTTTTCTACTCATTCCTTCACGCCTTAAGGGGAGTGCCACTGCTGATCCTTCTGGAAAATTTTGAATACCTATACCTATTGCTAACATTACTGCAGCACTAAGTGTTGCACCAGGAATTCCATAAACAATCGAACCAAACGCTACACCAATTGCCATACCTTCAGGAATATTGTGTAAAGTAATTGATGAAATTACCATAATAGAACGTTTTAAACTTTGTTTTTCTTCTTTTCCTTTTTTATTTTTTCGCATTAATATATCAAATATTTTATCTCCGATATAAAGAAGCAATCCTCCTCCTAGAAAACTTAGTGATACTACCAACCAAGGTATCATTCCAAGAACTTCCGCCATCTCAATTGCTGGTGAGATTAGTGAAAAAAATGTTGCTGCAATCATTACCCCAGCAGCAAAGCCTAACATTGCATCTAAAACACTTTTATTTATAGTTTTAAATAAAAAAACAACTGATGCCCCCAGAGCAGTAATTCCCCATGTAAAAAGAGTAGCAATTAAAGCCTGCAAAGGATAACTTAAATTTATAAACCATGAAAACACAATAGTTTCCTCCTTTATTCTAATGTAGTGTATGTTTGTATATTTTTTCTGTGAATTATTCTTTACAAAACTTTTTAAAACCTTTATAATAACTTTTGAGTTCGGGAGGTAGTGTAATGTTCAATGTACCAGTAATTATATTAAAAAATTTAATAATCCTTCCTAAACAGGAAATAAAACTAGAATTAAATAACATTATAAGTGAAAAAACTATTCATGAAGCTTTACTTAATTATCAAGGACAAGTTTTAGTAATTGCTCCGATTGATACTAAAGAAGAAGAACCTAATGTTGATGATTTACCAAAAGTTGGTGTTATTGCTCACATTAAAAGTCGCATTGCTGTAAAAAGTGGCACTCAAGTAAAATTGCAAGGGATTAAAAGAGTTGCTGTAAATAGATATTTTAGTAATCGAGATGATTGTCTGTTTAGTGAAGCAATGCATATCAATATTCCCTCATTAAACGAAGAAGAAGGAAGTGCCTTATTAAGAAAATTAATCGATACTTTAAAAATATACATTGAATCCCAAAATAGTGCATCAAATGATATAATAGCCTATGTAAGTAATAATAAAGATTTAGATAGAATAACTGATGTAATTGCTTCATACTTACCCTTTAATATCAATAAAAAGTTAGAATACATGCAAAATATTAATCCTTTAAAGCGCGCTAAAGCATTAATTAAAGATATGCTTGAAGAAATAAAATTATCAGAACTAGACTCAGAGTTAGATGAAAAAGTTGATGAAAGACTGATGAATGACCAAAGAAAGTTTGTCTTAAAAGAAAAAATTGATGTTTTGAGAAAAGAACTAGGGGAATCATCTTGGAAAGAAGAAGAAGTTAAAACATTTAGAAACACCCTTTCTAAACTTCGTATAGATAAAAAAATTAAAGAAAAACTAGAAAGAGAAATAACTAAATATGAAATTATGAGTGAATCTAGTCCCGAAGTAAGTGTTTTAAGAAATTATTTGGATTATGTTTTAAACTTACCTTGGAATAAATCTACTAAAGAAAATGCTAATTTTAATAATGTATTACGTACACTAGATGAAACGCACTATGGCTTAGATAAAATAAAAACGAGAATTGCAGAGTATGTGGCAGTTAAAAATATTAATAAAAATATAACTAGCCCAATTATATGTCTTGTAGGTCCTCCAGGAGTAGGGAAAACTAGCATTGCTATGGCCATTGCTGATAGCTTAAATCGTAAATACTATAAAATTAGTGTCGGAGGATTAAATGATTCAACTGAACTAATTGGTTCAAGGCGCACTTATCTTGCGGCATCTCCTGGAAAAATTATTCAAGGTATAAATAAAAGTGGTAGCAATAATCCTGTCATTTTAATCGATGAAGTAGATAAAATGGTTAAAGACTACAAAGGTGACCCAGCAAGTACTTTACTTGAAATACTTGATCCTGTCCAAAATAAATATTTCACTGATAATTACATCGAAGAACCCTTTGATTTAAGTAATGTTTTATTTATTTTAACAGCCAATAGTGTATCAGGTATTCCAAGTACGCTTCTTGATAGAATCGAAGTAATTGAACTTAATAGTTATACAATATTTGAAAAAAAGGACATCGCTAAGAAATATTTACTTCCAAGAATATTTAAAGAACATATCATTGTTGCAGAAAATCTAAGATTTACTGATGAACTTTTATATTTTATTATTAATTCTTATACTAAAGAAGCTGGAGTAAGGGAACTTGAACGTATCCTTAGTTCTTTAGTAAGAAAAATGGCTATTAATAATATCAAGACTATTAATAAAGAAAAAATAATAAAATTACTTGGTAATCCTAAATATAATAATGAATTAGTTAAAGAGAATATTCCGGGAGTTGTAAATTCTCTAGCGGTATCAGATTTCGGTGGTTTAGTTACTAAAACAGAAGTTTTAGCCTATAAAGGAAATGGTGAAAACATTATAACTGGTAGTGTTGGTGAACTTATGGAAGAAAGCATTAAAGTAATAATATCTTTTGTTAAAAGTCATTATAAACACAATTTAAATAATATTGATTTGCATTTTCACTTTTTAGATGCTACTACTAAAAAAGATGGCCCATCTGCTGGTCTTAGTATTGCAGTTGCTTTAATTAGTTTACTTGAAGATAAGGCTGTAAGTGAAGATGTAGCATTCACCGGAGAACTTTCCTTAAATGGTAGTGTCTTAAAAATCGGTGGCTTAAAAGAAAAACTAATCGGAGCATATAACGAAAATATTAAACAAATATATATACCAGCATCGAATGCTTTAGATTTAGAAGAAGTACCAAAAGAAGTTAAAGATAATATGGAAATTATCCTAGTAAATAGTTTTAAAGAAGTGTATACAAAACTTTTTAAATAGTATATAATGAGTTAAGGATGTGTATTAGATGAATACCCAAAATATATATGATAACATAGATGTTTTAACTATCTATAATAAAGTTAATGAAAACATAAACAATGTTAAAATTGATACCAGAAAAATTACTAATGGGGACTGCTACGTTGGTATTAAAGGTGAAAAAAATGATGGTAACTTATTTTATATGGAAGCATTAAAAAAAGGAGCAACAATTGCTATTTTAGATAATTATAAAGTAAGTGGTGATGATCTAAATTATTTAAAAGAAAATAATAAAAGTATTGTAGTTGTAAAAAATACCATTAAAGCACTAGGAAGTCTTGCTAAATATAAAAGAAGTTTATTTACAAGTCCTGTCGTTGCTATTACTGGTAGTGCTGGTAAAACTAGTACCAAAGATATAATTTATAGTGTTTTAAAAGAAAAATATGATGTCCATAAAACAATTGGCAATCAAAACAATCACTTAGGGCTTCCTTTAACTATTCTTGCTCTAGATGAAAAAAAAGAAATGTTAGTTTTAGAAATGGGCATGAATCACGAAGGTGAAATAAGTTATTTAACTAATATTGCTAAACCAGATGTTGCAGTTATAACTAATGTTGGAACTGCTCATATAGGTAATTTAGGAAGCAGAGAAAATATATTAAAAGCTAAATTAGAAATTCTTGAAGGATTAAATGATGATGGCACTTTAATTATTAATAATGATAATGATCTATTACATGGTTGGTACTTAAAAAATAAAGATAAATATCACATAATTACCATAGGTATAAATAATAAAAGTGATTTTACAGCAACAAATATTTATTTAGAAGAAGATGGTAGCACATTTACTTGTATGAATACCTCTTATGAAGTACCTGTTGGAGGAGAACACTTTATTTATAATGCCCTATCTGCTATTGCTGTTGCTAGTATTTTTAATGTTCCAAGCGAAAGTGTAAAAAAAGGAATACTGAATTTTGAATTAAGTAGCAATCGAATGAATATAATTAATGATGAAATTAAAGATATTACATTAATTGATGATTCATATAATGCTAATTTTGATTCAATGAGTTATGCAATTAAATACCTAAGTAGCCTTGATGGCAGATTAATTGCTGTCTTAGGAACAATGAAAGAACTTGGTGCATATTCTGAAACTCTACACCGTAAGATTGGTAAATTAATTTATGAAGAAGAAATTGATATCCTAATAACTGTTGGAGATGATGCTTTATTTATCAACAAGGAAGCGGAATCCTTAGGTTTTAACAAAGATAGTAGTTATCACTTTGATAGTAATAATGATGCCATTAATACCATTAAATCACTACTAAATAGTGAAGATCGTATTTTAATTAAAGCCAGTAATTCTTTAAATTTCAATGAAATAGTCGATTCTTTAAAAGGAGAAATATGAAATTAGGTATAATTTTTGGAAGTAGTTCAACGGAACATGAAGTATCTGTTGTAAGTGCTTCTGCTGTAATTAAAAATTTAAACAAGAAAAAATATGATATATATCCAATATATATTGATAAGAATAATGAATGGTTTGAAGTTCTTGATGATCCAAAAGATCAAAAAATATATAAAATTGGAGAACTTCCTACTAATATTAAAGCAATCAATAATGTTTTTAAATATTTAAAAAGTATGGACTGTGTATTTCCAGTAATGCATGGTGCTTACGGGGAAGATGGAGCCATTCAAGGACTTCTTAAAATGCTTGATGTTCCTTGTGTTGGATGTAGCATTCTTACAAGTAGCGTTTGCATGGATAAAGTTTATACTAAAAAAATACTAAAAAGCGCTGGTATTCTAGTTGCTCCAGATATTTATATTGAACATGATGGTACGGACTTTTTCTATATTCCAGATGATTATAATATAAAGAAGGTAACAGTTATAGATATTGATAAATTAGTTAAAGAAAATTTTGGTTACCCTGTTTATGTAAAACCATCAAATAGTGGTTCATCAATCGGGGTTAGTAAAGCATCTAACAAAGATGAGTTAAATGTAGCACTTTATGAAGCAAGAAAATATGATAGAAAAATATTAATTGAAAAGGCCATTAATGCTCGTGAGATAGAATGTGCTGCTCTTTGTGACTTAGTATCACTTCCCGGAGAAATATTATCAGCAACAGAATTTTATAGTTTTGACTCTAAATATATAAATAGTAAATCTAAAACAGTTATTCCTGCTAGTGTTAACAATGAAGTAATTGAAGAGATAAGAAATATTGCTAAAAGAGCCTTTAAAGCAATTGATGGCAATGGTTTATCTAGAATAGATTTCTTTGTTGAAAAAAAGACCAACAAGATATATTTAAATGAAATAAATACTATGCCAGGATTTACCGAAATTAGTATGTATCCTAAAATGATTGAAAATATGGGTATTAATTATTCTGAATTACTCGATAAATTGATAGAAGAAGCAATAAAATAACCGATTGGTTGTTTTTTTCTTTACGTAAAACGATTATTAGTTAAGGAAATCCATTGACTTATAAATAAAATAAATCTATAATTCAAGTATAGCCTAGCACTGTTATAAAAGTATAAAGTATCACGTTAAATGTAGCATTTACTTTAAACAATGCATTGGTTTCAAAATAAGGAGTGTGTATATTTTGTATGGAAAAAATTAATCAGAAGAAGGCATTAGCATTATCGATAGTCGGAGTAATAACATTGATTCTGGTAGTAGTTGGAGCAACATTTGCTTATTTTACTGCCCAAACAGGTGATGCCGGAAATATCAATGTTAATGCTAATACTGCAACAACCGATAATTTATCGTTTCAAGTGGGAAGTGCGATAAGTTTAACAGCAAATGAGGAAGACTTTGGTTTAGGTACAGGAAATAAAAGTGGAAGTACTTTTGCTAGAGCAACATTAACTGCCAATAATGCAACGAATAATGCAACAAGAAATTACTATGTATATTTGAGTATTACAAAAAATGATTTTGAATATACTACAGATGATGAACAAGCAGAAATATTATTAAAGGTAACAGATCCAGATGGAACAGAAGTAACAACGATAAGTGACTTAGCAAGAAAAACAAGTGGGGGAGAAACAGGCTTTGATATAACGACATCTAAAGGCTTAATCACAATAGCAGATAATTATGAAATTGTATCAACTGGAACAGTTACTCAAGAATGGCAAATTGAAGTAATATTTGCTAACTTAGATAGCGATCAAAACGCTAATACTAATAAAACATTTACAGCAAATTTAATAATTCAAGAAGGAGAAATAGACAATTCTTTAGCAACATATATTGCCAGTTTACATACAATAAATGGTGAAAATGATTTATATTACCATGATGGAACAATGAAAGAAAGCTATTGTACTTATAATGATAATGTCGTTTTATCCGTTATTAATAATGGTGCATCAACATCAAGTGAAGATTGTACCCAAGTGTTTAATTTTGATAGAACTTACTATGATGCTTCCGCTTTAGATGAAGGAATAGAGGAAGGAAAAGTAGAGCAAATAAGTTATGATGGGACATGTAAAACTGCAACAACTAGTACTGATGTGACTGTTGATGGTTATGATTCCGTTGATGAAGCAGATTGTAGTGGCTATGCCTTAATTATTGATGGTATTGCTGTAAAACTAAACGAAGTAGGAAGCGGCACAATGCAAGAATATTCATTAGATGCAGGAGATAATTCATATAGATATGCCGGAGCAAATCCAAATAATTATGTGTGTTTTGGAAGTGATGCAGAAAGTTGTCCAGCAGATAATTTATATCGTATTATTGGTGTATTCGATGGAGAAGTAAAATTAATAAAAGCTGATTATGCAAATAGTAACCTTTTAGGGGAAGATGGAGGTTATAATGCATCTTCTACTTATAGCACATCGACTTACCCAGATTATCATGGAAGTTTAGAAACTATTAATAGATATTATTGGAATAATAATACAAATAACAATGAATGGAGCGAAAGTAATTTAAATACAGTAAATTTAAATACAAACTTTTATGGAACTTTTGAAAAAGAATGGCAAGATAAGATTTCTCTTCATTCATGGAAAGTAGGTGGGTCAAATAGAGAAAATATATCTCTATCATATACCCCAGTTGCTTATCAATATGAATTAGGAAATAACTCATGTAATACGGATTCAACAGATTGCATTGTGAGTGGAAATATTGGCTTAATGTATGTATCGGACTATGGATATGCCGCAACTCCGGATTATTGGTACACATATTTAGGAGAAACTATTGAAGAAAAAAATTCTAATAATTGGTTATATAATGGAATGTATGAATGGTTTATAACACCAGCCAATGGTAGCGTAAGTATATTTTATTTATATAGATATGGCTATACTTCAGATTATATAGTAACTAGTTATGCTTCTGCAGTAAGACCTGTTTTCTATCTAAAATCTGATGTAACTATGCTTTCTGGTGATGGTTCAGAACAAAATCCATTTAGAATTCTCGTTTAAACAATACTTTGCTGACATATACTTTTGTTTAAAAATTCAAGTATTAGTTACTTGAGTTTTTGTTTATAATAATATGCCTAAAATATTCTATCTCAAATTTTATTTTGAATGAAATTTGCAAATTTTAATTATATACATTTTAAAAAAATAAATAGAATGTCAATAAATGTAAAATTTTATAAAAATTAATTTTTCTTCGGTAAATATGGTATAAAACAGTCGTTTTGCTAAA
>CALVKN010000020.1 GCA_944332715.1 uncultured Bacilli bacterium | reverse complement strand
TTATTGTTATATGAATGATAATTGCTATGGTAGTGTACAGTATAAAAAAGGCACAACTATATTAAGGAGAGTAGGAACTATGAGTATTTTAAAAGTTGAAAATTTAACAAAAACATATGGTAAAGGAGAAACTTTAGTTAAAGCAGTTGATAATATTTCTTTTGAAGTAAAAGAAAAAGAATTTATTGCTATACTTGGTGCATCAGGTAGTGGTAAGTCAACCCTTTTACACATGATCGGTGGAGTAGACACTCCAACTAGTGGCAAAGTATTTATTAATGATAATGACATTTACTCTTTAAATGATGAAAGGCTATCTCATTTAAGAAGAACAGAAGTAAGTATTATTTATCAATTTTACAATCTTATATCAACCCTTAATGTCAAGGAAAACATAACTTTACCACTTGACCTTGACAAGCAAAATGTTGATAAAGAGTACCTAGAAAAAATAATCAAATTATTGAAATTAGAAGACCGCCTTAAACATTTACCAAATGAATTATCTGGTGGGGAACAACAAAGAGTATCAATTGGAAGAGCCCTTATAACTAAACCAAGTATTATTTTAGCTGATGAACCAACAGGTAACTTAGATAGTAAAAATAGTTTTGAAGTAATGGAGTTACTTAAAAGTGCTAATGAACTATTTAATCAAACAATAATCATGGTAACTCATGATGAATCACTTGCTAAATACGCCAAAAGAATTATAACTATAACTGATGGAAAAATAACTAGTGATAAGTTGGTGCAAAATGAAAACGTTAAGTAAACTTACATATCGCTATTTAAAACTTAATAAGAAAAAATCACTAATTACAATTATAAGTATTCTTTTAGTTACAATACTTATCTTTTCTCTTGGCCTTGGAGCATCAACTGTTAGAAAAAATAGTGTTGATAGTATTGCTGATAGTACAGGTCTTCATCACGTCAAGTTTTATGATATTGCCTTTAATTCTTTGGATATACTAAATAATAACTCTGACATAAAAGAAATAGGAATAATGCAAAATATTGATGCTTTTATTGAATCAGATTATCAAATATACATTATAACTATAACTGATAATTTAAATAGTTATTTTAAAAATTTAAGAGGCAGTTTTCCTACCAATGAACAGGAAATTATTATATCAGAAAATTTATCTCAAAAAGGTAATTACGTAATTGGGGACTCCATAGATAACAAGAAAGTTGTTGGTATATTTTCATCATCTCCTCTAAATAGAGAAAGTTATGATGCTACAGAATATTATGTTTATACATCATCTTCATTTATAGATTCTTATCCCACAACTTTTTACGTAACATTTAAAAAAGTTGCAGATGCTTATCAAAAAACTTTTGCAATTGCTGAATCTTTAGGACTCGAAAAAGATGAAAGCCTAGGTGTTATTTCCTATAATAATACGAGTATTAATGCTTCTTTACTCACCGCTAATGGAGAATATTATTATGAAAGCACTAAAATTGGTATCTACGCCATATTTTCTCTAATTCTTATTGTTGTAAGTTTATTCTGTGTTTTAATTGTTCGTAATTCTTTCACCATCAGCCTGTCAGAAAGAAAAAAAGAATTCGGATCTTTAACAAGTATTGGGGCTAGTAAAAAACAAATATTTAAAATGGTTATGCTTGAGGCAAGTATGTTAAGTATAATCGCTATTCCTCTAGGAATTATTTTGAGTTTTCTTTTTGTATCCCTTGTTCTTTTTATTTTTAATAGCATATTAGATACTTTAATAATTCCTTATCAAATCTATCTTTACCCTGAGTTTATAATTATATCCTTAATTTTTATTTTAATTACAGTTTATGCATCTGCTTTTGCTCCAGCCCTAAAATCTAGTAAAGTAACACCGATGGAAGCTGTAAGAGAAATTGGTGTTTATAAAATTAAGAAAAGTAAAGAACACTACCCAATTATCAAAAAAATATTTGGTGTTGAAGGTGAAGTTGCCTACAAAAATATGAAAAGAAATCGTCGTAAATTTACATCGAGTACTCTATCTTTATGTATTTCTATCATTTTATTTGTAGCTGTATCAGCTGTTATAAATTTTATGCTAACTAATTATGCAAATCACTTTGAAGAAGATTTCGATATTGTTGTAACCCTTGATGATAATGAAGAAATAGTAAATGAAATTGCCAGTATACCTTCTATAGATGAAGTAGTGATATACAAAAACAACTATTTATTTTATGAAGATAGCGAATTTTTAACTGAAGAATATAAAAGTCTTAACCAAAGTGATGATTATTATATGATTAGACTATATGGAATTGATAATAACACTTATGAAAATTATTTAGAAATGCTAGAAATAGATTATAATTACTTAGGTATTTTAGTTAATAATGCTTATAAAAGAGATGAAGATACCAACGCATTTGTTCAATATGACATATTTATAAATAACTCTAATTTTAATATTGATCTAACCACCTATGAACAAATATATAACCAAAATACCAATGATTATGACTACATATTTAATAATCCTTACTTAAATATATCAAATATATTTATAGCCAATGAATTTCCCTATTTTTCTTTATCTGATGCTACTTTAATTGTTGACTTTGATACTTACGATTATATAGTAAATAGCTTCCCAGATAATTACCCTGAAATTTTAAAAGAAAGCGATTATACCTTAGGTATTAATTCATCTAATTATGTTGATTTTGATAGAGAAATAAATAATATTATTGACAATAATCCCAATATTTCTATTGAATATATCAATTATGATTTATATAATTATGAAAATAAATTAGCTGTTACTTCAATTGCCTTTTTACTATATATAATATTAGCTTTTATTTCTCTAATTAGCATTACTACTATTTTTAGTTCTCTTAATACTAGTATATTAACTAGAGAAAAAGAGTTTTCTGTTTTAAGAAGTATTGGTATGAGTAAGAAGGGTTTAAATAAAATGCTAGTACTTGAAAGCATTTTCTTAGGACTAAGAGTATTAATTATATCTATACCTATTTCTATATTTGTAGTTTGGTTTATTAGAACTGCTTTAAAACTAATAAATGCTACTGAAGAAACACTAATTATTCCTTATCCTACAGTATATGTTATTGGTGCTATAATTGCTGTCTTGCTATTGATCATCTTAATAACAATGTATAGTTTACATAAAATAAAGAAAAAGAATATAGTTGATTCAATAAAGAATGAAAATATATAGAAATCAAGCATTTAAAAGATACCGTTATAATTGAGATAAAATTAATATTTAATTAGCAAATAATCGTTGATAATTAAATTGAGTTAAATCTCTAACATAAATAGACTTTTTAAAAAATTTTTGATACACTTAACTTGTGATGGTTATGAGATTACTAGGTAGTAAGAAGTTAATAACTTCTAGATTAATTTTAAGAAGTACTGAAGAAAGTGATTTAAAGACACTTTGGGAAATTCTGTGTATTCCTGAAGTAAATAAATATTATTTAAATTGCAAATTAAATTTCAATTGGGAAGAAGAACTTCCTTGGCAAATGAAAAAATTAGCAAAGGCAAAAAATCCTGATGTATTTTGTTGGAGTATTATCCTAAAAGAAAATAATGAATGCATAGGTCAAATAACAGTTCAAGAAAAAGTTGATTATCCTAGTGATATCCGTGATATTGGTTGGTTTATAGCGCCAGCCCATCAACGAAAAGGTTATGCTAGTGAAGCTGCCCAAAAAGTAATAGATTATATGTTTCAAGAAGTAGGTATTAAAAAAAATACTAACTGGTGCTGCAATAGCAAATCCAGCCTCTTGGCGTCTTATGGAAAAATTAGGTTTTAAGAGACTTGCTAATCAAAACAGATTTGTCAAATATACTTTTGTTCCAGAAGAAGTGGAAATCTACACCTATGAACTAGGTAAGGGTGATTAAAATGAAAATATTATTTATCTCTGATATCCATGGTATAAGCAAAAATTTAGACAAAATACGTGTATTAATAAATGATAACGATTTTGATAAAATTGTAAATCTAGGGGACTCCTATTACTGCGGTTTATCTATAAAAGGGGAACTTGAAGTTAATCCTAATGCTGTTAAAGATTTTTTAACAAGTATTAAAGATAAATTAATAAGTCTACGTGGTAATTGTGATTCTTTAGTAGATATCGAAAAATCAGATTTTCCAATGTATGACTCCATTTTACTAAATGTTGATGGCCTAGATTTACATTGTACGCACGGGCATATACATAATGTTAACAAGTCTAGTAAATTATCTAATAATACAATTTTAATTTATGGACATCACCATATTCCATATATAAAAGAAAGTGATAGTAATACCTATATCTGCATAGGTTCTGTATCCCTTCCAAGAGATGAACATGGTCCAACTTATGCTATTTATGAAAATAAAACGTTAACTATTTATTCATTAATTGATGATAAAAAGATAATGGAAAAGAGGTTTTAATATGAAATTACAAATTATTGGTACCGGTGGCATGTGGCACAAAGAAGCAAGTGCTAGTTACTTAATTGATGATCATATACTAATTGATATGCCTAATGGTAGTTGTAAAAATTTATATACCCAAGGTGTAAACGTAGAAAAAATTGACAATATTTTGATAACCCATTTTCATGGAGATCACTTCTTTGATATTCCTTTTTATCTTCTTAAGAAGAGTAAAGAAGATGAATTAGATGTAAATGTTTACTGTACTAAACCTGGTAAGAAAAAAATAGAAACTTTATTTAAATTAGGATTTCCTAATGCTTCTAAAAAAGTATTAAAAAGACTCAACCTAAATTATAATTTTAGTGCCAACTTTACCATTGGGGACTATGAAGTATCTCGTATCAAAGTAAGTCATGGTGATTTCAAACCTGCTTATGGCTATATTTTCAAAAGTAAAGATTTAACTGTAGGCATCACCGGAGACACTAGTTATTGTGATAGTGTTGAACATATGGCTAGTATTTGTGATTATCTAATTTGTGATTGTAGTTTAATTTTAGGTAATGAATCTCATATGGGTATTGATGATATTAAAAAGTTAGCAACAAAATATCCTGATCACAAATTTGTAACATCACATATGTTTGAGAAAACTATTAAAGAAGCTAAAAAACTAAAAATAAAAAATATAATCGTACCAAATGATGGCGATTATATATTAAAAGGAGTTTAATATGAAATTTATTGGAACAAAAACTTTAGAAACAGATAGATTAATACTTAGAAGAGCAACCCTTGCAGATGCCGATGTTGCCTATCAAAGTTGGTGTACAAGTGCTGCTGTTTCAAAATATGTTATGTGGGAAAAACATAAAAGTATAGAAGAAACTAGAGCTATTTATGCTAAATGGATTGAAGCATATCAAGATTTAGACACCTACCGTTGGATTGCTGAGTTAAAGGATACTGGTGAAGTTATTGGAACTATTGATATTAGCAAAAAGTTTTTACCATACGGTACTTGTGAAGTTGGTTATTGCTATGCTGAAAAATATTGGAGCCAAGGATATGGAACCGAAATTTTAACCCGTGTAATAAAATTTTTATTTGAAGAGTGTGATGCTGATATCATAGTTGGTGAACACATGGATAACAATCCTGCTAGTGGTAGAGTTATGGCTAAATCAGGTTTAAAATATGAAACGAAATTGCGGGAAAGAATTAATGATAAAATGGGTAGAAAAAATGATTTAATAGTTTATTCATTAACCAAGAAAGAATACTTTGAGGCAAAACAAAATGGATGAAGTTGTACGTATCTTAACTGAAAAACATAAAACAATATCTACTATGGAATCTTGTACTGGTGGGGCAGTAGTAAATGCTATAACCAATATTGAAGGAGCTAGTGAAGTATTAAAGTTTAGTGCAGTAACTTATGCTAATGAATTTAAAATAAAAATGGGAGTAGACTCCCAAATTATCGATAAATATACAGTTTATAGCATGGAAACAGCAATAGAAATGAGTACCAACATTACCAAATTTGCTAATTCTAATTATGGTATTGGCATAACAGGTAAACTAAATAGAGTAGATAGATTTAATCCATCTGGTAAAGATAATCAAATATTTGTAAGTATCTTTGATGCTGATAATAATAAATATTATAATTTTGATTTATTTGCTACTAAAAACACTAGAAAAGAAAACAAAGAATTAATAATTAATGAAATAGTTAACAAATTATTAACAATTATTTAGGAATTGCTATTAAAACAACTTCAGTAGGATAATACCTATTACCAAAATATCTTAAATAGAATTTATAATTTTCATTAATAGAATTAATAAACTTAGGTAATTTATATAAATCATTATGATTATGATACACTGCAATAGAAAGTATTGGTGTATCATTTTTTACGTGATTGATTGCTCCCTTTAAAGCCTCATATTCACTACCTTCAATATCCATTTTTATTATATCAACTGCCTCTTTTATATCTTTATCTAAAGTAACACTTAAAACTTTTTTATCCCCTGTAACTCCAACAGTATTTGCAGATGTACTACTCACATTATCATTTATAAAAACTTCTAAATTAGTATCCATGACTGCTTTTTTCTTAAATATTATATTAGGATATTCCTTTAAATTTTCTTGCATTATCTTTATACTTTCATCCGTTACTTCATAAGCATATATTTTCTTGTATTTTATAAATGTATTAATATAATTAATTATTGTATCTCCTGTATAAGCCCCAATATCAACATAAGTAGCATTATAATTTGGTTTTATTAAATCTAAATCAAAATATTGATCATAATTTTCTTCTCTAGACTTTCCTAACTCATTAAAATCATTGTTATACCAATAATTTAAAATACCAAATAATACTTGCTTAGAGCGATAATCCCCCAAACATTTATAAAGCCACAAAAAATCATCAGCATGCATCTTTAATACATTACATCTTTTTTCTAATTCTGTAAAATCATTATTTTCATAATCTAGGCTCCCCCAATAACCAAATGTTGCTAAAAACTTTTCAATTGCTTTTTTATTTACATCACTAACATTTAAATAAGTATCTTTAATATTATCCAAAATTATTTCTTTATCTAATATTTTAAAGCCTCTGATTAAGTTATAAAACTTTACATCTAATTTATTCAAATTTATCACCATTATAATAATATGCGTTAATATTTTGACAATTCTTAAATTTTGGTGTATATTACTAGGCAAACAATTTAGGAGTTAGTATGGAAGTTAGTTTAGATTATTTAATTACGACAGTTTCTAAATATAATCTTAAAGGCCTAGATAAAATTAGAAAGGCTTATGATTTTGCTGCACTTGCCCATAAAAATCAATATCGCGAAAGTGGAGAACCTTACATTACTCATCCTTTAGCAGTTTCTATTCTTCTTGCCCGCATTAATGCTGATGTTGATACTATTTGTGCAGGTCTTTTGCATGATGTTATTGAAGATACTCCCACAACTAAAGAAGATATTGAAGCAAATTTTGGAAGCACTGTTGCTACCCTTGTTATGGGAGTAACTAATTTAACTAGAGCATCGATTAGTAATAAAGCATCCCTAGATAATGCTAATATTCGCAAACTAATGCTAGGTGTAAATAAAGATGTCCGAATTATTATTATAAAACTTGCTGACAGATTGCATAACATGATGACTTTACAATATAAAAAAGATCCCGAAAAACAAAAGAAAAAATCCGTAGAAACATTAGGTATATATGTTCCAATCGCCGAAAGTCTAGGATTATATGATGTAAAAACAGAACTAGAAGATAAATGTTTCATGTTTCTTATGCCTGAAAAGTATCATAAATATTCTGATGAACGAAAAAAATATGATGAATTAACTTCTGGCTTAGCAGAAGAAGTAGCCATTAAAATTAATCAAGTATTACTTGATAATGATATTCCTAATACTGTTAAATATCGCCTTAAAAATGTTTATGGTATATTTAAAAGTCTAGTTAATAAAGGCTCTATCGAAGATATCCACGACCTACTAGCTTTCAAAATAATTTTAGATGATATTGATGCTTGTTATTTATCACTTCGTCACGTTCATGAAGAATATAAACCAATTCCTAAATACTTTAAAGATTATATTGCTGTACCTAAACCAAATCATTATCAAGCAATTCACACAACAGTATTAGGTCCCGAAAGTCATATATTACAAATGCAAATGAAGACTGCCCAAATGGAAAAAGTGGCTAAGTATGGCATTACAGATTTTTGGCATGGTGATGACTCCATCGGAGCAAAAGAAATGCAAAATGCTTTAAAACAAGAATATCCTATTTATCACCATATCATTGAAGCAAATAAAATGGCTGGAAGTAATCAGGAATTTGTTGATTTAATAAAGGGTGAAGTATTTGCTGAAAAAGTCCAAGTATTTACAATGGATGGAGCACAAGTTGATGATTTAGTAAAAGGTTCAACCGTTATTGATTTTGCTTATCGAATTCACTCAGAAATCGGAGATAAAATGGCTGCTGTTTTAGTAAATGGTGTTAATGTTAACTTTGATTACACCTTAAAAGATGGTGACCAAGTTCGTATTATAACGGATGAATCTGCCGCTGGTCCAACTGAAGAATGGCTTAATATTGCTAAAACTGCTAGAGCTAAGAAAAAAATAAGAGAATATTTAAACAGACAAAAAAGAAATGGTCAATCTTTAACAAGATCTCCTTGATAGATATCTCTTTTGACCATTTCTTTATCTATTTCATTTAAAACACAAAATTTCTTAACTAACCACTTAGGTTCAATTAATTCAGATTCTATTGGGTCTCCCGTAATTCTTTCAATAACGATATTTTCATTTAAGTATCTTAATTGATTACATACAATATCAACATACTCATCGCGACTTAATACGTGAAATTTTTCGCATTTATAAATACTTGCCAACTTTGTATTTTTAGGTATATATAACATATGAATCTTTATTCCATCAATTCTGAGCTTATTTAAATACTTAACGGTATTAATCATATCATCTCTAGACTCATTCGGTAATCCATTAATAATATGAGCTACTGTAAATATTCCTCTTTCTTTAAGTTTTTTTACAGCTTCCGTAAAACACCCTACATCATGACCACGATTGATATATTTAAGTGTTTCATCATTGCTACTTTGAAGTCCTAACTCTACAGTTAAAAAAATCTCTTTATTTAATTTACTTAAATAATCTAACCACTCATCACTTAAAGCATCAGGTCTAGTGGCAATAGATATACCTACAAGTTTGTTGATAACTAATAATTTATCAACATAACTTTTAAACTTGTTTATATCTCCATAAGTATTTGTTCCTGATTGGAAATATGCAATATATAAACTATTCGGCCACTTGCGTTCCATGATTTCTTTTGCTTTATTAAACTGACTAACGATATCTAAACTTCCATCACTAATATTAGATACACTTCTACCACTACAATATATGCATCCACCACTAGCATAATTTGGACAACTATTACCAATATCCAAAGGAACTTTAAACACTTTAGAACCAAACTTTCCTCTAAAAAAACAATTTAGTGTATAATATCTTTTATTATCAATAGTATTTTTAAACATATTATCACCACGTATTACATATTTTATCATAAGTAATTGAAATTTACCTTACTTTTTGTTAAAATTATTTTGTGCTGGAATAGCTCAGTTGGTAGAGCAATGCCCTCGTAACGCATAGGTCGCTGGTTCAAGCCCGGCTTCCAGCACCATTTATTATGCTTATTTTTGCCCGTATTTACGGACTTTTAATTTTTATGCAATAGGAAATGAGGTATTATAATGACTGAACAAGAAAGCAAATTAGAAGAGTATAAGATGCTAAGAGATGAGATTCAAAATTGTATTGAAAGAGATAATTCTTTAGCAACATTCATGGTTACAGCTGTTTCTACTATTCTTACTTTTGCCATTACTGCCAACCTTCAAGTCCCTTTTTTATTTTTAATATCTTTTTGTATAATAATACCATTTACAGGTAGAATATCGCATTATAAGACAAATGTTGCTAGAATTAGTGCATATCTAATAGTATATTTAGAACCAAATATGAATATAAAGTATGAAACTAGAAATGCTCAGGTTAAATCTCAAAAAAGTAAATTTTCTCGTTTACTAGTGGCAATGCGTAATTATGTAGGATTTTTACTTGGTGTTTTATCGTATCTTATTTATTTAGTTGAATATCAAAATAAGATTGGTTTTACTGGCATGTGGGATACTATATTAGTTATTTTGCCAATAAGTTTATTGATTATAGTATTCTTTTTGGATAAAAATATAGATAATGTACCTAAACAAAAAAATGTATGGATAAATAATTGGGAACAATTAAAAGAAAAAAATAGTGTTAACTAAGTCTATAAGTAAGAACTTATGGATTTTTAATTATAAAAATATGTGTAATAATTAAACTAGTAAAGGAGGTAAAATGCAAAAAATTGAATTTGGCTTTGCTAATGAACAAAATCCTAAAGGAACATGGGAAGGTATTGGTATTAAACAAGGATTATTACTTACTGAAGCAGACTTTTATGGGACAGTTAAGGTTGAAAGTAATTCATACATAGTTGCTAAAGTTACTAAAGATGAATATGATCGTTACCCACAATTGCTTGATAAATTTTTAGTGCGACCAGCACTAGCGGATCTTTATCCCGATGGCTCAGGTATAATTTTTTTAGACCAAGAACAATCTCTTGAAGCATACCAACTAGAAGAATACTTAAATAGCCCACAAGTAAAGGATAGGATATCAAGTATTGATGATGTAATTAGTTTAAGCAGAGGTGTAGTTCCTGCTGATAAAGCATTTGCGATTTTAACAGACCAAGAACGGGTAGTAACAACATCAATTACTCATGATGCATTTGTCATAAAAAATGAAGCCATAAAAAATTGTCATTTATCATTTTCAGAATTACAAATGCGTTATGAACAACAATTGAGTGAAAGTGAAAGCGTAAGTAGATAAAATAAAACTTATCTACTTTTAATTTAGCATTTATTTTTATATACTGTTAATAGAAAGTGAGTGATACCATGTCATATAATAAATTAGTTTGGGATAAAATACCAGAAATTATCAAAAATAATAATGAAACTCCAATTACTAGAATACTTTCGGATGAAGAATATCATGAAGTAATTGCATCAAGTGGTAAGGATCGCTTAGAAGAACTTGCTGATATGCTTGAGGTAATGATTTCTTTAGCAAGTCTTGATGATGCTACACTAGAAGATATAATTGAGTTAGCGGATAAAAAACGCAATAAACGCGGTGGCTTTAAAGAAAAAATATTCTTAGAAAGTGTTAAGTAACTAAGAATTTTCTTTTGTCAATAATTCATTTATTGTATAATTAACTTATGGTGGTACTATGCAGATAATATTATTAATAATTGGTTTTATTATAATTATCAAAGCATCTGATCTTTTGGTTGATGCTTCATCTGCGCTTGCCCTAAATTTTCATGTACCCAAAATGCTTATTGCTCTAACTATTGCAGCATTTGGTACTTGTGCACCAGAAATAGCCATATCATTTCAAAGTGTTAGCACCGGTAATGGTGAAATAGCATTTGCTAATGTCGTAGGTAGTTGTGTGGTAAATGTATTCTTAATAATTGGTCTTGCAGCATTCATTCGCCCCATAAAAGTAAAGCATGCTACTATCAAAAAAGAATTACCAATACTAGTAATAATTACTTCTGTTTTTGCGGTTTTAATGCTCGATAGTATTTTTAATCCCTATACTAGTGATACTTTTTCTAGATCTGATGGTATAATTTTACTATTACTTTTTGGTTTGTTTATTGTTTATTTAATTCAAATGTTATTTAAAAAACAAGAATATAGTGAAGAAGAAAAAGAATCTATTAAATACAATCCATACGTTGCAATAATAATTATTATTGTATCAATTATTTTAATTATTTTTAGTAGTGATTTAATTGTTGAATGTGCTCAAAATATTGCTCATCGCCTTAACATAAGTGAAAAATTAATTACTATGTTTGCTATAGTAATTGGTACAAGCTTACCAGAAATGGTTATGATAGTAACAAGTGCTAAAAAAGGTGAATTTGATATAGCCATTGGTAATATCATTGGTACTAATATCTTTAATATTTGTATTGTCTTAGGTCTACCGGTTATTATTTATGGTGATGTCTTACTTACTGGCTTCGGAGCAATCGATATCATCGCTGTATTTTGGTCCTCATCCCTTTTATTTGCTTTTGCCAGAAGTGAAAAAACAATTGATAAAAAAGAAGCCATAATAATGCTTGCTATATTTGCTATTTATTATATTTATTTATTAGTTGAAGGTTACTGACAAAATTCGACAAAAAAAGTTTAAATAGTATGTTATAATAATTTAAAAAGCGAGGTATATATGTTAGCGTACGGAGTAAATGTTTTAAAAGAATTAGACAAAAAAAGAATAAAAAAGGTAATGACTAGTCGTAAGGAAATAATTGATTATTGCAAAAATAACAAATTAAAATATGAATATGTTGATAATCATACATTAAATAAACTAAGTAAAGAAAATCATCAAGGGGTAATAATTGATATTTATGATTACGAATACTATTCTCTTGAAGATGTATCTGGTTCATTTGTTGTAATGCTTGATCACTTAGAAGACCCACACAATTTCGGTGCCATAATTAGAACCTGTGCTGCTGCTGGAGTAACTTCAATAATAATACCCAAAGACCGCTCTGTAAAAGTAACTGATGTTGTTATTAAAACTAGTGTAGGAACTATCAATTATGTTAAAATAATTATGGTTAATAACTTAGTAGATGCCATTAAAAGACTAAAAAAGTTAGGATACTTCATATATAGTGCTGATATGCATGGTGATAATTATCGAACAATTGACTATAGTGGCAAACGCGTTTTAGTAATAGGTAATGAAGGTAAAGGAATAAGTTCTTTAGTTAAAGAAAATAGTGACTTTTTAGTAACAATACCAATAAATGAAAAAGTTGAAAGCCTAAATGCCTCAGTTGCTGCAGGAATACTTATCTATCAAATGGAAAATGCCGATGAATGAATATGAACTTGTTTATCTAGCCAAAGAACAAAATGAAGATGCTTTATTGTTACTATATCAAAGTT
Organism: uncultured Bacilli bacterium; assembly: GCA_944332715.1. Lineage (GTDB taxonomy): Bacteria > Bacillota_I > Bacilli_A > RF39 > UBA660 > Onthocola_B. The sequence goes on along the minus strand of CALVKN010000020.1, from coordinate 11,694 downwards.
ACCAAAATCTAATTGATATTTTATTATTAAATAATAAAAAATATATTGCAGATTTAGATATTGATACCAAAGAAATCTATAGTATGTGCTTAACTAAATTTAATGATGCAATAGAAAAATATGATGAAAACAGTAATGCCACATTTAATACATTTGTTACTGCTATTTTAAAAAAGACAGTTTTTAGTTACATTTATAAACAAAAAAAGAAACAACTTAAAACTAAATTTATCAAAGTAGAATATGATGATAATATTTATAATATTGAATGTAGTAAAAAAGATCCATTAAATAATGTATATATTATAGAAAAAGTTATCGATTTAGATAATAATGTAAAAAAATACTTATCTAGTTTTGAATATAAAGTTTATAATTGCTTAAAAAATGGGCTTACATATCAACAAATAGCCAAAAAATTATCTAAAAACACTAAGCAAATAGATAATGCTATCCAAAGAATAAAAAATAAGTTAAAAAAACTTGAAATTGACTAGTGTTTATGGTATATTACTAGTGAACACGAAAGTGTTTTTTTAAATGGAGGTTAAATCGTGCCAAAAGATGCAAAAAAAACATCTAAAAAAGATGTAAAAAACAAAAAACAAGTAAAGGCGAGTAAAACAAAAAAAGAAACAAAACAACCACAAGAAGGTTATTTCAAACAAGTTCGTAAAGAAATGAAACTTGTTAAATGGCCAAGTGCAAAAGATGTATTAAAATATACAATCTCAACAATTATATTCTGTGTTGTTTTATGTTTAATATTTATGGGACTAACTGCGATAATGTCTCTAATAAGAGGGTGGATTGGCTAATGGAAAAAGAATGGTATGTAGTAAATACTTACTCAGGTCATGAAAGTAAGGTTAAAGAAAAACTAGAAGCAAGAACTGAATCAATGGGAATGCAAGATTACATTTTCCGTGTAATTATTCCTGAAACTACTGAAGTAGAAGTAAAAGATGGAGTAAAAAAGGAAAAAGTAAAGAAAATGTTTCCTGGTTATGTTTTAGTTGAAATGATTATGACAGATGAGGCTTGGTATATCGTGAGAAATACTCCAGGTGTTACAGGATTCATCGGTTCTTCTGGTAAAGGTGCAAAACCCACTCCATTATTACCTCAAGAAATTGATAGAATTCTTGCTAACATGGGTATGAGTAGAGTAAATATTGAAGAAGATCTTAAAGTTGGTGATACAGTTAATATTATTGATGGACCATTCAACGGTATGAGTGGTAAAGTTGATAATATCGATATTGAAAATAATCGTCTTAATATTATCATCGATCTATTTGGCCAAGAAACAAATGTCGATGTTGAATTATATCAAGTAAGTAAAGTATAAAAAAATCTCGTTTTCTGCGAGATTCTTTTTGTTCCAAATTATATTTTATTAAAATAATTATTCATTATTATCAACATCATCTTCTACACTTACTTCTAAAGTAGTACTAATAATCCTTGTTTTACTCCATGTTTCATAAAATATTTTTTTACTTATTGCTAGTTTAAAGAAACATATAACATAATAGATAAATATAAATAAACAAAGAAGAAGCACAGAATATACAAGTAAAGTATCACTAAAATAAGTTAAAATATTAGAACATAGTATTAAAACAATTATTGGTAAACCTACATATCCTAAATAGAAAAATAAAGTTCTAAGTATCATTTGTAGTAATGTTAGTTTATTACCTTTAGTAGAAACTATTTTTATTTTCATGAATTTACAACCCAAAGTTTGTCCTTTGAAAAGGTATGGTAATAAAATGAAATATGCCCCCATAAAAATAAGATAATTATAATTAACATTAAAATCAAATATAATGAAGGCTAGTCCATATATAAATGTTGCAATGAACCAATCGAGCATATAAGCAATACTTCTTCTAACAATTGATACTTTTCTTCCTAATGCTTTTGATGTATCATCAATTGCCTCTCTGTTAGGTAAAAATTTAAGTAACAAACTACCAACAAAATAACCAACTAATCCACCACATGTATTAAGAATCAAATCATCAACATCAAATAATCTATATCCCCTTGGATAAATAAAATATAAGCCAGATAGTTGAGTAAGTTCAAAAAATAAACTTAATAAGAATGTAAATAAAATAGTCTTTTTAAAACTAAATTTAAAATAGTAATGTAAGTATGCCCCAAAAGGAATAGTAAGAACAATATTAAATATTGGAACAAAAAATTGTGAACTTTTTAATACTGTTAAATACGTACTAAAATCATTTAATACAAAACCACTATTATTAATAAAATCAGTTATAAAATTAAATGGAATTAGTTGTGTTGTTGGTGTTGTTAAAGCTAAAACTTCTTCCCTTGATGGCAGTGGCAATATTACTAAAAAATAAGACGTTAATAAATATAAAACAAATGAATAAACAATTAAAGCACGATACCAATAAACAGATCCATACTTATGATACTCTTTTAATACATATGGCATAGTAATTAAAAATGCAATAAAGGGAAATACAACCAAAGCTATTTTTATAGTTGATATATAATTCATACTAATCACTCCGTTTAATTCTTTTATTTTTACCAGTCACTAAAGCTAAGTAACCTTCAATACTATTTAAGTCTTTTCGCATTGCTACAATCTTATCGGCTCTAGACATAATTCTTCCTTCAATATAAAAAGATTTTCTTAAAGAAAAGCATCCAATCCTACCAATCATTGTTGAAACTTTCATAATCTTTTTGTATTTTTCATCAAGTGCGTCATATCTTTCTTGATTATTTAATTGTAAATCGGTCCCATCAATAGTTCTAACTGGAAAAGGATACATATGGTGAATTATTCCATCAATTATCATTAAAGAATCATGTTCATCTAAAAATATATTGGGAAACCAAGTTATAGCATTAACTACTGCTTCAATTGGATGAATAAAACCATGCTTATTTCTTAATAATTTATCATTAGCTTTCAAATTATTTTGCCAAGGTTCTTCGTATAAATCATGAAACATAGCAATATATATTGCTACATTTAAATTTATAAAATTATATTTTTTATTTCTTTTTTTTAACTTAATAACTAATTGATAAGTAACTATTGCATCGCATAAAATATGTTCTCCAATAGTTTTACAATCGTGATGCCAAAAAGGCTCATGGCTTCTTTTGATAAATTCTTTATGATAACAAATTGGTCTTATAATATTCCACAATTTTTTAACATTGTATCCAGTTAATTTATATTGTTTACAAAAATACTTATATTTTTCATAGATTTCTTTTTTCATAAGATGTCCCCAATAAAATTATATTATATTATCCTGATTATATCAATTTAAATGGATAATTATCATTTCTAATATTGACACTTGTGCATATCTTATATAGAAAGGAGGTTTATATTTTGAACAATTACGAAAGAGCAGTTAAAAAGGTAGCCTGTGCTGGTGGAAACGAACCATGTTGTTGCTGTTTTGGCCCAACAGGTCCAACAGGTCCCGCTGGGCCTGCCACAATTACCGCAGGTTTAACTGTTACAACTGCTCCTGGTACTCAAGCAGTAGTTACAAACGTAGGAACTAATGAAAATGCTGTTTTAAGATTTTCAATCCCTGCTGGTGCTACCGGTGCAACAGGTCCAACAGGCCCAACCGGACCAACGGGACCAGCTGGAACAAGTGCTACTGGATCTACTGGACCTCAAGGACCTACAGGTGCTACTGGTGCCACTGGACCTACTGGAGCTACCGGAGCAACTGGTGCAACAGGTGCCACTGGAGCAACGGGACCAACAGGACCAAGCGTTAATCTTAGCATTGGAACAGTAACAACTGGAGCAACAGCATCTGCAACAATAACAGGTGTATCACCAAATTTCACTTTAAATTTAGTATTACCTATTGGTGCAACTGGTCCAACTGGTGCTACTGGAATTACTGGTCCAACAGGACCAACCGGGCCAACCGGAGCTAGTGGAGCAACGGGACCAACCGGAGCCAGTGGAGCAACAGGCCCAACCGGAGCCAGTGGAGCAACAGGACCAACCGGGGCTAGCGGAGCAACAGGCCCAACCGGAGCCAGTGGAGCAACAGGACCAACCGGAGCCAGTGGAGCAACAGGACCAACCGGGGCTAGCGGAGCAACAGGACCAACCGGAGCCAGTGGAGCAACCGGGCCAACCGGAGCTAGTGGAGCAACGGGACCAACCGGAGCCAGTGGAGCAACAGGGCCAACCGGAGCAAGCGGACCAACAGGACCAACCGGAGCCAGTGGAGCAACGGGACCAACCGGAGCCAGTGGAGCAACAGGACCAACCGGGGCTAGCGGAGCAACAGGCCCAACAGGCCCAACAGGACCAACTGGACCAACAGGACCTACTGGACCATAATAGGAGATTAATGAATAATTTAAAAATATGTGTTTACGCTATTTGTAAAAACGAAAGCAAATTTATCAAACGATGGTTAGAATCTATTAAGGATGCAGATTACATCTGTGTCCTTGATACCGGTTCAACCGACAATAGTCTAGAATTGTTAAAAGAAGCTGGAGTTATTTTAGGAGAAAAAACATTTGAAAAATTTAGATTTGATGAAGCAAGAAATGAATCTCTAAAGTTAATACCAGAAGATACAGATGTATGTGTATGTCTTGATATTGATGAGGTTGCCTTACCAGGTTGGAAAGAAGCTATTCAAGAATCTTGGCAACCAAATACTACAAGACTACGCTATACATATAACTGGAGTTTAGATGAGTTCGATAGACCAAAGGTGAGTTTTTATCAAGATAAAATACATAATAAAGACTACATTTGGGTCAATGCTGTTCATGAAATTTTAAAATATCAAGGCGAAAAAGAAATATATGCTCAAAGTGAAGAATTAGTTATTAACCATTATCCTGATCAAACTAAATCACGAGGATCCTATTTACCACTATTAGAAATTGCTGTTAGTGAAGACCCGGAAAATGACCGGAATATGCATTACTTAGGACGTGAGTATATGTATTATGGTAGATGGGAAGACTCAATAAAGATATTAAGAAAACATCTAAATTTAAAAAGCGCAACATGGAAGGATGAAAGATGTGCATCAATGCGCTTTATTGCAAGATGCTACAACAATATGGGAGATCCTGTTTCTGCTAGAGTATGGTTTGAAGCAGCAGTTAAAGAAGCACCACATCTTCGGGATCCACTAGTTGAACTTGCCTTACTATATTATCAAAATAAAGATTGGCAAAATGTAATTTATTATTGCACTATTGCTCAAAGTATTCCTATAAATAATAAAACGTATATTAATGAAGTATTTAGTTTTGATGAAACAATTGATGATTTATTATCGCTAGCATATTTCTATACAGGTGATACAAATAAAGCAATTGAACATGCCAAAAAAGCTTTATCAATAAATCCAAATAACGAAAGAATCAAAAACAATTTAGATATAATGCAAAAAAGTTCATGTTAAATGAACTTTTTTTGTGAAAGTTTTGTGAAAAAAAAGGAAATCGGGTATTTTGAGGACAATAAGTATAGTGAAAGGAGGAAATATGAATATAACTGAAGAAGAGTTTAAAGCATCAATTACGGATAAGAGTAAGAGAGTTTACATGGAAATTGCTCTAAGTGATTTATTGGATATTGATTTTGATGAAATACATAACAATATAATTGTTGATGATCCGGATATTGTTAATGATGAAAGCATTCCAATATCAAAAAGACCACATTGCACTATTCTTACTTTTTCAAATCGTATAGTAATTATATTTAAAAATAGTACGATAGAAGAAAAAGAAAGTATTGAAAGTTATAAAATTGTAGAAACAATATCTAAGAAATATCCTCAAAAATTGGTGTGTTCAATTAATTTTAATGATTTTGAAACTTAATGAAAAAACTACTAGAGATTAAACTGCTAGTAGTTTTTGTTTACTAAAATATTCTGTGAATTGAAACACAAGCAGAATAATTATCATTTGGTACTAATGAGAAATCAACTTCTGATGTGTTTATTAATCTATAACTAGTTCCACCTGGTGCATAGAAAATGGCATTACCATTTAAAGTACCAGTATCACAACAAGTTAATCTGTCATGAGTTGAAGAGTGAGCGATTAACTCATCTTGTGGCCAATATTGATGAAATTCAACACCAAGAACCTTAGGTTCACAGTTGCTTTTATCACTATTAGCATTACGAGCATTTATCCACCAGTGAACATTATATATACCTTCTTCTGGAATATAGAAGTCCCCAGTAGCATTGTTGTATGTAATTTTATTAGATAAGTTAGTAGTTTGGAAAAGTAATGGATTTTGTGATTGAACAGTTGAATTAGTTTTGTCATGCACCATAGCATAACTATCTAAATTTACACCAGCAGGTCCAGTAGGTCCTGTTGCACCAGTTGCCCCAGTGGCTCCGGTAGCACCCGTAGGCCCTTGAGGTCCAGTAGGTCCAGTTGCGCCAGTAGCCCCAGTTGCGCCAGTAGCCCCAGTTGCGCCAGTAGCACCCGTAGGCCCTTGAGGTCCAGTAGATCCCGTTGCACCAGTTGCCCCAGTAGCACCGGTAGCACCTGTAGGCCCTTGAAGTCCAGTAGGTCCTGTTGCGCCAGTAGCCCCAGTAGCACCCGTAGGTCCTTGAGGTCCAGTAGGTCCCGTTGCACCAGTAGCACCGGTAGCGCCTCTTGGCCCAGTAGGTCCTGTTGGTCCCTTACAATTCTTAGTTAAACATTTAATAACTTCACAAAGGCAGTTATTGTCATTTTGACCTGTTCCTGATGTATTGAAGTTTATATTGTCAAAACAATTTTCTATGTGGCTAACCCCCTTTCATTAATAAGATATGAAGATTTACATAAATCGTATGTGGACATGCCTAATTAACTATATTTTTAATCAACTTGTTATATATATTAACATTAAAAAGTCAAGAATTATTAACGGCAAATTAGCAAAATCACTTTATATATAATCTTATTTGTGATACAATATTTATGGAATATAAGAGGGTGATAAACAAAAAGAAACATTTATTACAGTCACAAATTAAAAGATTAGAGAAAAGGAAGGTTTGTTAATGAAAAAAATATGTTTATTTTTATTGGGATTATTTATTTTCCCAGTTATTACAATTGCACAAGAAAATATAGTTGAGGATGATTCTTTACCATTTATATCAACTACTGGATATTTCAAGACAATAAGTGCTTATGATCAGGATGATAATTTAGTAGATACAGTAACAATAGAAATAACTAAGGATCAATACGATAATGAAGTTACATTGCCAGGTGAGTATGGGATAATGAGAGGAATAGGTTGGTCATGCACAAATGGTTTATTTACATGTACATATAATACAGACTATAAGTCGACAACGTTATCTACAAATGGAAGATATATAAATGTTAAAACGACATGGAAACAAATACCTAAAATAAAACATTTAGACACAATAGGGTTTGTAATTGCTTCATCAGATGGCCCGATTGCATATAACCCATCAAGTTTTGAAGTTACACAAAAGTATGATGGAAATACAATTACATATGATGAAAATAGCGGAAATAGAGTTAGAAAGGGAAACGGAGATGGGTTAGTAACTAATATTGTAAATACAGTTTCTAAAAGTTTAGAGGTAGAATTAGAGGTGGAAATTTACAATTTGCCATTAAGTAATACAAAAATTAATGCTGCTTACGAACATGCTGTTACTACAACTCTTACAGCAGACCAAGCAAAAAATTTTACATATGGAGATTCTACAAGTGATTCTGGAAAAACAGTATTAGGTGGAACTTTTATTTATCCGAATGATGTAATATCAAAATATGATCAAACGCAAGGCGTACAATTAATAATAGATTATTAGAGGTAAAACATGATTAAATTGCAAAATGTAACTAAAATATATAAATCTAAAAAAGGAAAGGAAACTATTGTGCTAAACAATGTTTCTTTTAAATTACCAAAAAAAGGAATGGTTTGTATATTGGGTCCTAGTGGTAGTGGAAAAACTACTTTGTTAAATATATTAGGTCTATTAGATAAACCAACAACTGGACAAGTTTTATTTAACAATGAAAATATATATAAGTTTAATGAAAAGAAAATTACTAATTATCGAAGTGGTGAAATTGGATTTATTTTTCAAGAATTTAATTTATTTGATGAGTTAAACGTTTATGATAATGTAGGTTTATCATTGGATTTACAAGGTAATAAAAAAAATCAACAAAAAATAATGCATGCATTAAGTTCAGTTCAGATGGAAGACTTTGCCAAACGAAAAATAAATGAACTTTCTGGTGGAGAAAAGCAAAGAGTAGCAATAGCTAGGGCAATGGTTAAAAATCCACGAGTTATTCTGGCAGATGAACCAACAGGTAATTTAGATTCTAATAATAGTAAAATTGTGTTTGAAAAATTAAAAGAAATATCTCATAATTGCTTAGTAGTTGTAGTTACCCATGATCAAATTAGTGCACAAAAATACGCTGATAGAATAATTGAAATATCTGATGGAAAGATTATTAGTGATGAAGAAAGTAATTATTTTGATGATGAAAATATAAGTAAAAGAAAAAATCAATCTCATATTAGTTTTATCAAAAAAATAAAATTTGCTTTTGGTATGTTACACCACAAAAAAATAAGATTGCTTTTAACAATTATGATTTTAAGTATTGCCTTTTCTTTATTGGAAGTTAGTTTAAATATTCAAAAATTCGATGTTCCAAAAATGCATGCCGAAACAATGATTAGAGAAAAAAATACAAAGGTTCAAGTAAAAAAAATAGGTGATAATTTTGCCAATATAACTAATAAAATGTTTGAAAAAGATTTAAATATATTAGAAAAAAGTATTGGTAACGATTATTCAAAATATAGTATTTTACTATCCTATAATTTAATGTATGATTTTAAAGATACTGTTTTAAATAATACTGCAAAAACATTTAATGATGAATATTATAACAACGCTTATTATAAAACATTGGATTATTATGATTCTGAAACTTATTTTAAAAGTTTAAGTGAAGAAGAATTGAAGAATTTAAATATTATTGGAGAAATACCTACCCAGCCATATGAAGTGCTTATTCCACAGATTATAGCAGATTATTTAGTTATCCATGGATTTAATGAGCCACAGTATAATGACCAACTTAAAACCTATTTTGGTGAAGAAAAGTTTGTTGATGATATTAATGGATTACTAAATCAAAAATTATATGTCTTAGGTGATAAATACCTTATTATTAAAGGAATAATAAAGGACGATAATTTAGAAAAATTCGAAAGCCTAAAACAAGAGCCATATGATAAATTAAACCAAGAACCAACAGACCTTTATCAAGAGTTTATAGATACATATCTTAATAATAGTTTATATGTTTTAGTGGTTAATAATAATTTTTGGATAGTTAGTGAATTTATAAATAATAGTACTTTAGTTCCAGAAATTTTTCCGAATGTAATAAAAACTAATGATGCAGAAACTTATGATGATTATACTATTAACCTTACAACATTAATAGAAAACAACAATGAAGATATAGTCTTAAATGAAGGAGAAATTTATCTATCAAAAAATTTAATTTATCAGTTATATCGAAAAGAAATAAATACTGAATTAGATAAAAGGACAAATAATGCTATATTAGAATATGAAAAACAATTAGAAGAAAGAGAACTTTTAATTAAAGAATATGAAAGGAATTGTTTGGAACTTGGAGAATGTGATTATACTATACCAGAAATTGAATATGTAGATAATGTGCAAATAGAAAATGAAGTATATGAATTTATTGTCCAAGAAAAAAATTTAATTGGGAATAATATTTCTTTGACTCTAAAAGACATTAACGATTTTTTTCCTGATGAAGAGGAAAAAACATATGAATTAAAAGTAATTGGATATGGTAATGGCACTTATATAAATTTAAATCAATTTCAAAAATATATGTTACCAAATGAATTGATAGATCACGTAGACTATGAAATTAACAATGTTAATAGGTTAGAAAATATATTTAAAAAATATGAAAATGATAATGAGTATGAAATTAAAACTGCTTTTAGCGAAAACATGAAAAGTGTTTCTAATGTAGTTAGTAGTATTGAAAAAATTTCAATTTATATAGTTATTGGTTTTTTAATTTTTGCAACAATATTATTTACATTATTTATAACTAATAACATTTCTAATAATAAAAGGAAAGTAGGTATTTTAAGAGCTTTAGGAACCAAAATTAACGATGTTATAAAAATATTTGTATTAGAAAGTGTATTTATTACTGTTGCAACATTTATTTTATCCAACACTTTAACGATTTTATTAATAAATGTTTTGAATAATTTTATTGCCAAAGAAATTAATTTTAGTATAGTAACTATAACATATAATTTTAACACTCTAGGTATTGTTTTCGCAGTAGAAATGTTAATTATGCTTATAAGTTTAATTTTTCCAATTATCTATTTAAGTAAATTAAAACCAATTGAATTAATAAATAATAAATAAAATATCTTTATATTATTTTATCTAAAAAAATTCTAGCAATTAAATACTAGAATTTTTTAATAACTTATTTTCAATAAAGATAATTATTTTATAGAGTATGTAAGAAATAATAATGAGTATTAATATTCCTACCATAACTAAACTTAAATTAAATACTTGAGTACCATAGATTATTAAATAACCTAAACCTTCTTTACTTACTAAGAATTCTCCCATTATTACACCTATTAAACTCATCGATATATTAAGTTTTAAACTAGAAACAATGGTTTTATAAGAACTAGGTATTACTAAATATTTTAGTATTTGTATTTTTGTTGCTCCAAAAGACTTTATTAGTTTCATCTTTTTATCATCAATGTTTAAAAATCCATTATACATAGTTATAATACTAACAATTAAATTAATAAATAGAGCCATAACAATAATACTTTTAGTATTAGCACCAACAATTATGATAATTAAAGGTCCTAAAGCAACTTTAGGTAGGGAATTAATCATTGTTAAAAAAGGATCAACTATTTGGGCAAGTAGTGGAAACTCATAAAGAATTATAGCAATAATAAATCCTAGTAAAATGCCTAGAAAAAAGGCAATAATTATTTCTTTTAATGTCGTAAATATATGATTAAATAAATTATTACTAGCTACTAAATTTAATATAGTATCTAATATTTCACTAGGTTTTGAAAAGACAAATGTATTAATAATATTTTTATTTGCTAAAAATTCCCATAAAAAGAAAAATCCTATAACAATAACTATTTGTATAAATACTACTAAATATTTACGTGCCTTTATTTTTCTTAAATATTCTTTTTGTTCTTTAGACATTTTTATCTAAATCCCTCCAGAGTTTATCGTAGTATTTAGCAAACCCCCCAGACCTTCTTTTTTCTAGTGGTGTATTTCCTTCAAGTTCTATTTCATAAATATTTTTAATATTGGCAGGTCTTTTAGATAAAACAACAATTCTATCTGCTAGACTTAGTGCTTCTGCAATATCATGAGTTATCATGACAACTGTTTTTTTCTCAGCCTTGATAATGCTTGCAACATCATCACTAACTGATAATCTCGAAACATAATCTAAAGCAGAGAAGGGCTCGTCTAAAAATAAAATATCAGGTTTTGTTGCCAGTGTTCTAATTAAAGCAAC
>CALVKN010000019.1 GCA_944332715.1 uncultured Bacilli bacterium | reverse complement strand
AAACTATAACTTAAGTCTTTTACTAATCTCTTTTTTATCCAATCCAATATTTTCAAGTCTTTCTATTTTTTCATTTATATCACTTACGATACTATCAACTAAAGTTTTTTTAACAACACTCACATCATCTGTAATAAATGTTCCCTTAGTTGATTTAGATATTATTACACCTCTAGATTCTAATGTATCATATGCTTTCTTGATGGTATTTGGATTAACCCCTAAAGTTAAAGCAAGTTCTCTAATCGCTGGAATTTGTTCTCCAGGACTTAGTATATTTAGAGCAACTAACCTTTCAATTTCTCCCACTATTTGCTCATAAATAGGGACTCTTGCTTGATAATCAAGTGCTATATTCAAGTATCTTCTCCTGCATCATTTAAATCATACTCCATCAAAAATTCTTCCATAGTATTACGGTTTATATAATATCTGTCTAAATTACTATATAATATAACACTATCTTCTGTCAACTCATCATACTTATGTTCTTCTAAATATTGTAATAATTCATCCCTATGTTGTCTTAAAATTATAGAATATCCTTCCGGTAATCTTTCATCATTTCCCCAAAGGTCACCATCAAAGTTTTCTAAGAATGCATCATTTAAATAATTCTTTACATAATTAAGTAATTCTAAGTCATTTGCAACATCAAAAGATAATGTTTTAAGTTCATGATTCTCATATTTATAGATAGTAATATATCTATTAACTTCATTACTACCAGTATTAGAACTATTTAAAAATTTTACAATTAACTTTTTAACTTCATCTGTTGCAGGAATAACTGTTCTTAAATTTACTGTTGATGTAATATGTAAAATATTATCTTCCGTAAATTCTGGTTCTATATCTTTTTTATCAATTTCAGCAAGTAAATGCTCATATTTTTCTGGAGTAATATATCTAACAATGTAATATTTATCTGATAAATAAATAGTTATTTGATAAGCATAATCTCTTCCATCTAAACTAATTAATTCATTTATTAAGTCTTTATTGTCTATAACCACTTCTTGTGGATAGTTAGAGTATCCATTATTCACTGGCATAGATATTTTCACTTCATCCGGAATATCTAATTCTTTTGATGCATTATTATTGTATAATCCCACAATAAAGTAAATTCCTACAAATAAGGCTGTGTAAACAAGTATTTCTGATATCAATTTAAATATATCTTTTAACTCTTTTTTCATTATTAAATCATATATAAAGTAATAACCAATACAAATAATAATTGAAACAAGTAAGAAAGCATTATCGTTTAACCATAAGTAAAAAGCAATATAGGTTACAGGTATATAAGTTAATAGTTTAACTATTTGATAAACTTTATTGTCTTTAAAACTTACATCTGAATTTTCCATCTTACGATGTTTAAACAAAAAGTAACCACAAACACCATAAACAATTGTTAAAATAATTGTTTTTATTAAACTATAATTAGTAAATCCATCTCTATAGTAATCTATTGGAGTTGTAAACACTCCAGTAAACATGGTATCTACATCATATATATATTCATTATTATCTATCTGTTCTAAACACTTTTCTCCAACGCAATATTCTGTACTTGGAAAGCAATCTTCATCCCTACATACTAAATTTACTTTATATTCAGTATTATTTTTTAAAGATTCATTCATAACAGATAAGCATGGATAAAGTAGTATTATTAGAGCAACTATCACTATGGCACCAATCCTACTACCAGAAATGCTTATACCAACTATCGATACAATAAATACAAATATATATGTAAATAACCAAAATACAAAATAATCAATTATTGCACCAGCAGGAATAAATAAATCAGTAAATAATGCTAAAAGAGTAAAACCTAAAGTATTAAGTAAAATAATTACAAATATGTATACAATTCCCCCAAATATATTTGATACATATATCTGCCTCCGGCTTATTGGTTTAGACATAATAAAGTCTACTTCTTTTCTTTTAAAAACAAAACCAAATAAACTAAAAGCTAGTATTACTGGTAATATAAATGCAATAACTGCACTAATGTTACTTAAACTATCAAAATCGATAATTATATTACCACTAAGCAAATTAACACCAACTAGCCATAAATTAATAAAAAATACGGCACAAACTAAAAATATTAATATAGATTTAGACTTTTTAAAATTTTGATATAAATATTTAAAATTAAACCATTTTTTCAAATGCATAACCTAGCGCCTCCATCTGATAAATAAATATTTCTTCTAAAGTAAGTGGCAAATAATCAAGTATTATAGGTTTTAAACTCTCTAAATACTTTTTAGTCCCCTTTTTGTCATTAATTATTAGAGTTGCTACCTTACCAATCCTTTTATAAGATAGTACATCAAGTTTACTAAATGTATCTTCATCAAAATCTTCTTTTAGAGAGATTTGTACTTTCAACATATTAGTTTTTAATGTATTAACATCACTTTCAAATAATATTTTTTGATTATATATAAGACCTAAATTATCACAAATATCTTCTAGTTCTCTTAAATTATGACTAGTCATAATGACTGTTGTATCTTTTTTAGTCATTTGACTTGCAATTAACTTTTTAAAATATTGCCGAACGACCGGATCAATGCCATCGAAAGTTTCATCAAAAAATATATATTTTGCATTTGTAGCAAGAGCACAAATTATAGCACATTGCCTACGCATTCCTTTAGAAAATGTATTGATACTTTTATCAAAATCTAACTTTAACTTACGAGCTGTATCAAAAACAAACTCTAAATCAAAATTATCATACATACTTTGATAAAATTTAGCGGTATCATACAAACTATAACCAGGATAAAAAAATAAATCATCTGGAATAAATACCATTTCTTTTTTTATCTCTTCATTATCATATGAAGGTAAGCCATCAACCACTATTTCCCCTGAAGTAGCCTTATAGATACTATTGATACATCTAAGTAATGTCGATTTTCCCGAACCATTTGCTCCAACCAAGCCATAAATGGCATTATCAGGAATACAACAATTTAAATCTTTCAACACATCAACAGTTCCATCAAAACTTTTGCATAAATTTTTGATTTCAATCATATATCCTCCTTGTACTATTTGTTCTAGTACAATTAAAATATATCATACTATTCTTACTTATGCAATATTAAATTTTTCATCATCGATAATATATGTTAAGTTTTTGTCTATCTTAATAGTTCCATATATTATTACATCAATCCCTCTTTTTTTAAAACTACTTAAAATAAAATCACTACTAATTACATCAAGTAAACAAATAAAATCAAAATTATAATCACTATCACTATTTAATATATAATTTAATACCCCTAATCTATATTTTCTACTTATCTTTCTTATTTTTTCTATTACCCTACTATCAAAAGACATTATCCAAATAACTCTCTTATATTTATTTAATAGTTTCAAAAACTTTTTTACATCCATATCAAAATCTTTTATCTCCAGTAATATTACTTTATCTGTTTTTATTTTTAATATACTTTCTAACTTACATGCATCATTTTTTATTTCTTTATACAATATATTTTTTACTAACTTTCCCTTATATAACGAATCATGATATATGATAAATACCCCATCCCTAGTTACCCTTATATCAGTTTCAATACCAATATATTTTTCACTATGTAATCCATTATATATTGCATTATAAGAATTGGGTTTATTTATTTTATTCCATAATCCCCGATGAGCAATAAATTTCATAAAAAAACACCTAATAAATTTTATTAGCGTGTTTAATTTATAATTCTTAGAAAAAAAGTAGACTAGTAAAATAGATAAGTAGCAAAACTGCCATAATTATCTTTTTACCAACTCCACTAAAATTATTCTCTTGCATTTATATTCCTTTCATACTAGTTAAAATTTTAGCAAAAAGAATTTACTAAAGCAATAATAAATAATAAAATTTTACACATGATTAACATTAAATTTAATTTGTAATCTTATCTTTCTTTTTACTTCTAAATTTATAAAACCATACAATAAAGGCAATAAATAAGATAACTAAAATAATTAATACTATATGAGAATACCTATCAAATATACCAAGTATTGATTCCCAGTTATCACCAACTCTATTACCTATAAAGATAAGTACTGTATTCCAAATAAGGGAACCAACTGTAGTATAAAGTAAAAACTTAAGCATTGGCATTTCACTCATACCAGCAGGAATAGATATCAAGCTACGTACAATAGGAACAAATCTACAAAAGAAAACAGTAATATTTCCTTTTTTATCAAACCATTCATCGGCAGTCTCAATATCTTTTGCTTTAAGGCGTAACACTTTACCAATTTTACCAGAAACTATTCTTTTAAGTCTTTCTTTATTAAATATTTTACCAATAAAATATAAAACTATTGCTCCAATAACTGAACCAAGTGTTGCAGCAATAATCATTATATATAAATTCATATCAATAGTGGTAGTTAAAAAACCTCCTCCAATTAAAATTACTTCTGAAGGAATCGGGGGAAATATATTTTCAATAGCAATAAGGGCAAATACCGCAAAATAACCATACTTACTCATTAGTGATATCATTAATTCTTGCATAATAACACTCCAATCAATAAAATTTTAGCATTTTAATAAATATATAGCAACTAATTTTATAAAACTTTACACAACTTATTTAATATTATCTAAATTACCTTTTAAAGGTACTACATTCCACCCCACTAATTCATCTAAATAAGGTTCATAATAATCATTTAATAAATAGACGTTTTTATTATAATAAAAGCCAAAAGCTATTTCTGCTAATGAATTAGGACCAATATAATTTTCAATTCCTCTATTAATACTATTAACAACTAAAATATAACTATTATTTGAATCAATTACTCTTTCCAAATGTTTTCTAGATGCCAAAACTTTAGGTAATCCTTCCATACATTCCTTAGGAATTAATACATTATATCCTTTATTTTCTAATTCTTCTTTTACTTCTAGTATTTTATCTTTAACTTTCATGCTCCCACATAAAACAATATTTTTCATTCAATCACATCCTAAATAATTTTATAACGATCACTCCTTTTTGTAAAGAGTATATAATTTTAATTTCTTTTATAAATAAAATAAGATATAATAAAGAAAAGAGAGTTGGTTTGTATATGAATAATAATTTAAAAACAATAATAAGAATATTAATTTTAATATGGCTTTTACCATACATTGTAGGTTTTATTATAACAATTGCTCGAGCCTTTGGTTTTTCGACATCTGATGAGTTTTCCACTGGTTTTAATGACTATGCCAGAATTACGAATATCGAATATAAAGCGGAAGTTATGGATGAGGTTAATAATGGGGGTAATGTCCTAATTACCGAAAGATTAACATTCGATGTTCACGCCGCTAGTGAAGATAACCTCTATTGGGAATTATGGAGGGAACTACCAGAAAGTTATATTGATGGCTTACATGTTCATTATAAAGTTAATTCTGTTAAACAAATACTTGATGATGGCACCGAAATTATCTATGAAGAAAGCCCTAAACTTTATTGGTATGATGAAGACTATGTAAGTAGCATATATGGACCTAATAAATGGTATCATAGTGAAGGCCCATACAGTGAATATAATAGACAATATGAATGTGTCCTATTTTATGTTGATGGCTTATACCGTGAAGAAGTAACTTTTGAAATAGAATATATAATGTATAATGCCACATTTAAATATAGTGATGTATCTGAGTTGTACTTATCAATGTATTCCGGAGATACGATAAAATATTTAGACTCATTTAAAGGTGAAATACTAATACCTAATAAAGATATGCCAAAACAGGGCAATTATAAAGCGCATACATATGGAACTAATAATAGCACTTTCAAAATAACTGAATCGAGCACCAAAAATCCCGGATATTATACATTTAGTTTTGATTTAGATAAAAATGATTTAAAATTTAAAAATTACAATCGTTATTTAGAGTTTTCCCTACTTTCTTATAATGAAGATAAATATGCTTTCTCCGATTATGCTCCGAATAATGTTTATACCAATACTACATATTTAGATGAAGCAATTACTGCTATGAACGAATATGATGATGCTTATGAAACATCAAGAAGACAAATAACTTTATCTACAATAATCATAGTTGTTGGGGCAATTATGCTGCTTATTTTTGTAACCAACCGCGACAAAAAAATTAAAACAAAATATATAATAACTACACCAGAAGAAAAAATATTATATAACCGTGATATTCCAAGTAAGTTAGATCCTTACTTTGCTACAGCACTCGTATTTGCTAAGACAAGGCATAAAGTTGATATGGGAGATGTCTACTCGGCTTTATTACTAAGTTTAGTTAGAAAAAAATATTTAGAACTTACGAAAGTAGACCAAGCCAAAGATTGGACTCCAAGTAATACTCAAATAGTAATGCTTTACTACCCTGAAAAAGAAGCACCTAACTTAGATAATACTTCCCTAGATGCTGCGATAAAAAATAAAGATATCTTTGATACGAAACTAGTAACAAGTAAAAGAATAAATAAAAATGGTGTGGTATTAGAAAACCTAACCATAAATGAAGAAGCATATTTTAATTTAATTGCTAAGCATAATATTAATGGACACATGACTATGGCAGAGTTCCAAGATAAAATATCTAGAGATTATAATAACACGAATACTTTTGTAACTGCTATGGATAACTCTGTTAAAGAAATTGGAGTATCTCAAGGCTATTTTAGTGATGCTACCTTTGATAGATTAAAAAGAAGTACTAATTCCTTAGGAAATACTTATATAGTTATTACCATTATGGTTTTATTACTAGGATATATTATTCAGTTTAATGCTCAAGTTGGCTTTAGTATGTTAGGAATAATAATTCTTAGTGTAGCCTTCCTTATATGTGGCATTCTTCTTAAAATATTTTCGAAAGATTACATTCTATTTACTCAGTTTGGTAAAGAAGAATATACTAAATGGTATGCTTTATATAATTTTTTAAATAGTGCAACACTAATGAATGAAAAAAGTATTGTAGAACTACCTTTATGGGAAGAATATTTAGTTTATGCAACCGCTTTTGGTATATCCGAAAAAGTTATAAAAGCCCTAGAAATACGTTGTCCTGATTTATCTCCTAGTCCAATACTAAGTAATAGTTTCTACCGTTCAAGAACATTCATAAGCTATAATCGAAGCATTAGAAAAACAACTTATAGAACAATTCGTACATATCACAATTACTCTAGTGGGGGATTTTCATCATTTGGCAGCCGTGGATTCGGTGGTTCCGGTCGCGGAGGCGGTGGCGGCGGTGGCGGTCACTAATAACCAACAAAAAAAACTCTGAAATTATAAAAAATCAGAGTTTTTATATTTTAAAAATTATAATAAATTAATTTGACTTTTAGTTAAACCAGTTATTTTAGAAATTAAATCCAAAGCAATGCCATTTTTCTTCATATTGCTAGCAATTTCATTTTTTTCTTCTTTCCTACCCTCAGCTCTTCCAACTTCCATAAGTCCTTGCTTAACTATTTCATTTTCAATCTCCACATCGTAATCTAAACATATTTTGCCATTCATCAAATTAATTCTGTTTTTCTCTGCTTCGCTCAAAATATCGTCTCCCTTCACAAATTCAGCTACTTCTTCAATGTGTTCTCTACTCATAAGTAAGTATAATAAATATTTTTCACATTTACTTATCGTAAATTTATTATACCAGTTTTCTCTAATGTTAGCAAGATTGTACTCTTTTACTTCTAAGTATTCTGTCAACTTTCTTTCATACTCATTAATTGGTTTGTATGTAGATGTTGCTTCTTTCTTTGAATCTGAAAATGCATTAATCATTACTAATATTATTTTTTTACCATTATACCTATATTTCTTTTTTACTTTCAAAAACATCTTATCAAACACATGACTAGCATATCTTAGTTTTAATTCTACTAAATCTTTATACATATATTTATTCATTTCAAATATAAGTATTGTATTATCTATTTCAATAATACAATCACTACGAATTAAACTTTGAATATTTTTAGCCAATTCAATATCTAAGTATTTCATATTCTCACGGACATAACTGAAATCTAGATGTAACATATCAGATATAATGGTTGCAACATAACTTTTAAGACTAGGGTCTTTAAAGAAAAACTTAAAACCAACATCTTTAGTTAAGTCTCCGCTTACTAAATATTGTGCTGTGTGCATATTCTCCTCCTTTCACTATATTATTGTCTCGAAAATACCCAATTTCCTTTTTTTTCACAAAAAATTCATAAAAAAAAAGAAACTATTTTGTTTCTTTAAAAATTACCAAAAAATATTATCATCTAATGTTTTACCAGCATCCTTTTTAGTTAAAGTAATTTTCCTTGGTCTAGTATATCCATTAGTATATAGGATATTGATTCCAAAATTTTGATAAGTACATAATATTTTACGTAAGTCTTTGGATATTTTATCTGGTGTTCTAATAATTATATTTTTTATTCCATGCTTGAGTAAGTATTTATAAGTTGGTACATCTTGTTGATATATATCATAACTATTATCAAAAACACTTGGACTATTTATATATGACTTTAATCTATTAGAATCAAATAAAAATACTGGTGGATTATCTTCAGCAATTTTAATATTTTTAAGTATTCCTGCTCCCCACCAAAGCATATAAGAAATAGATATATTATCCATTGCTGATAAGGTATCTGGCAAAGGATTAGTACCATTAAAAACCACCACTGGCATATACCCCATTCTAGCAAGAGCAAGACCTTCTTTTATAGCATTAACCCCTGCAATATCTACAAATATTGCTGTATCTTTTAGCATTTTATCAATATAGTATATTTTAGCCTCTTCATAATTAAATAATTCATGAATATTTATATCTTTAATAGCAACAAAAGGAATTATCTTTGTCCATCTACTCCATTTATTATTATATGGTGCCCATATTTTATATACTTCTTTTTCAATCATTATTTTTTCCTTTCTATAATAACTGGAACATCTATCGCATCAGAATCAATACGCATCTTTAAACTAACACGAGCATAAAAACCGGCATGCTTTCCATCAACAGTATAAGAACCAAGACAAACATGATAATTGTTACCTTCATAAACCACCGGTTTACTTATAAATTTCTTCTGCAAAATATATCTTTTTTTATGTTTTCTGACATCTTTTAATATTTCATTATATTCTTCATTACTACAAGAACCCTTTATAGCAATTTTTTCACCAACTCTTCCCCACACTGGCTTATAAATATACTCTTCTAAATTAGCAGTAAAATTTACTTTAGTTGTCTTAGGAAGAAGTTTCTTCCACATAGTCATTTTAATACCGCTTTCTTCTAAATAATCAAAAACTAAAGGAAAGCACTTGCTTTGAGCATATATAGCAATTGGATAATTACAACTTGGAGTTACCGTATTAAAATAACCGTGCCAATTTTTAAGTCTCGTATTTCCTAACCATTCTAGGGGAGTAAAACGAATAATGCCATCAACAAAACATTCATGATTATCCAAAATACTATATGCCCTTTTTTCTTTAAAAATCAAGTGATCACTAGAACCATATAAAATTTTATAACCAAGTTTAATAAGTTTGTCTCCTAAAAACTGCATTACCTGGCGGTCATCACTATAACTAGTACAGTGTACTAGCATAATTGTGCCACCTTTTTTTATCTTTTTACATATTGCACCACATAATATGTCTCCAAAATTAATACTATAATAATTTTTATCACCAATATATTTGATAGCCAACTTTGGAAGTAAAGAACCTTCAGCAAAGCCTCCGGGAACATCACTATTTACTTCACTAATCGCCCAAGTATTATTTTCTGTTGGATGAAAATCATATCGCATTAATCTTATGTTTTTAGCTTCATCATAATCTCCCATATATTTTAAACACTTAGATAAACTATTAGGAATTTGTAAAATCCTATTTAAATATTGATGTTTATTAATATAATTTTCAGCAGCCCTCGTCTCTTTATCAAGACTTTCTGTAAGACTTGCAACATCACTTGCTTCATCTTCACTTAAAACCAATGCAAATCTTGCTAGAGTTTCACTATCAGAAAACTGTGGATCCCACTTATAGCAATCAAACAAGGCATCAACTCTGTAATCTTCAAAATTTGGTATTTTTACTAATTTCATACATACTCCTTACTTAGTAATAATTTTTAAATCTCCAATCTCTACTTCCCCATTTAATTTGTTATCACTTTTAAATATGGTATAACATATTTCTTTAACATTTTCTAGTGATTCAGTTATATCTTCCAAATATATTTTTACTAATTCATTATCTACATTTATTACTCTTGTTACATTTACATTATTACTTAATTTAATTTCAAATTTTATAGTTACATCAATACCTTTTATATCTAGTAAAAGATAAGTATTGCTTTTATCATACTTTTCCAAATTAAGAAACTTTTCATAAAAGTTATAATATAACATAACAAATGAATTATCAGAATCTTTTCTTTTAAAAGAATAAGTTAATTTAGTATAATTATTAATTCTCTCTAAATTTAATTTTCCCCCATTTTCTATTGGTAATAAATCTTTATTACTAAGTACATAGTCTTTTGTAAACTCAACATAATTTAAATTATCAAAGTAATCTTTAGTAATTTCTGTTACTCTTATACTGCTTTGACCGGAATTAGTATCAACAAATGAATAAATACAATATAAATTTTTATTAGAATTCGTAACTAAACCATATACTGCTTTATACCAAAATGTTTCATTTAAATCTAGTGTTAAATGCCAATAAGAATCACTAACAAGCATGGGCATATAGTATTCCTTAGGTTCTAAAATATTTTCACATTTTTCTCTATCATAAAGTAAAAATGTTGCTTTCATATCACAAATAGCTCTACCTTTGTTTAAAAAACTAATACGCAAACTATCTTTATTATATAATATCTTTTTATTTAATTTAACATCATCAAGTCTCCAGAAAAGGTTTATTGTTAAATAAGTTGACATTAAAGCAAGAGCAATAATACCAATCAGGGCTAAAATATTTTGAATAACAGAATCTCCTTCAAGAGCACCATACCCTACTGTATATAAAAAATACAGCCCTGTTTCACTAAATATTTCAGATATGCTTATATCACCAACTAATACCTTATATAAACTAAACATAAAGCAAATAACAAACATTATAACGATAAATATTGCAACCGTATTTATAATTTTTTTTATTTTTGACATAATTAAATTTCACTTCTTTTCTTTAATATTAAAATGCTTTCCACATGATGCGTATAACTAAACATATCAAGAACATAACCTTTTTTTATCTTGTAATATTCTTGCAATAATTTATAATCTCTTACTAAAGTTTGGGGATCACAAGATACATAAATAATTTCTTCTGGCATAATTTTAATTAAAAAATCAATTACTTTTCTAGATAAACCACTACGAGGTGGATCAACAATAACCTTTGAATAGTCTATATCCATTTTATCTACTTCATCACTTACATCATTCAAAATAAAAGATACATTATCTAAATTATTAATTCGGGCATTTTCTAAAGCATTTGCTATAGCATTTTCTACCACTTCAATACCCACGACCTCTCTTGCCTCTCTTGCAGCACTTAAACTAAGTGTTCCAACACCACAATAAAGATCCATTATTTTATCATTAGCATCAACATTATCAGTAATTATTTGAAATAATTTACTAGCAACATAGGGATTAACTTGAAAAAAGGAATCATACGAAATTTTAAATTTTAAATCATTTATCGTTTCATATAAATAATTTTTGCCATAATAAGTTTCTCTATTAATAACAATACCTACTAAATTTATTTTACTATTTATTAAATCTATATCAATATTTAATAAATCATTACTTTCAATAATTATTAAAACTTCATTATCTTGATTACATTTAATAGTTACATTACCATTTAGTATATTAAAGTTCTTTACTAAAATAATAGTTTCATTAATTACTTCATCAGCAATTAAACATGCATCTATTTCTACCATTTTATGAGTATTAATTTCAAAAAAGCCCAATTCACCATCTACTATTTTTAAATTAATTTTATTGCGATAATTAAATGGTTTAGGATTTTCTATCAACGCAAAAGATACATCTATTTTATTTTTAGTAAACAAACTAGTTACTTTATTTAATTTATACTTGGTTGTATCTTCATAACTCATTGTTTGTAACTGACACCCTCCGCAGTTAAGAAAATATGGGCATTTAAAAGGTATTCTTGCATCCGATGGCACTAAAATATCACCAAGCATCGCTTCATTATATTTTTTCTTAATCTTAGTTAATTTTATATCAACTATATCTCCAGGAACTGTCTTAGGTACAAAAGTAACTTTTTTATCTATAAAAGCAACACCCTGACCTAAATCATCTAATCTCTCTATTTTTACTTCCATAAATCCTCCGTTTTATTTTAAACCATTTATATTTATTTTTAATTAATCTACCCACTTCTAATCCCAGCAATGTTGGTGTTGGAATAAGTATTGCTATTAAAAAGACTCCATTATAAGCATAATACGCTATTACAACTCGTGTAACTAATACCGAAAAATCAGTAATAAAAGAATGGGAAAAAAATAAAAGAAATGCGGAATATATTACATATCCTATTATCTTGATTAAAAAACTGCTAATAATCATTATCTTATAAACTCGAGATTTTCTTGTAAACAAGCCAATGAATAAAGCTAAGGCAAATTCAACTCCTACATATATCAAAAATGCTTCGTTAGCATTACCAACTACATTCCATCTTCCATTAATAACTCTAACTATTCCGGTATCTGCTAAAAATTCCGGTAAGTAAAACATTAAAAGATAATAGCTACCAATTATTATAAACATATCAATATAATGCTTAAGCTTACTACCATATTCTACTTCTTCTAACATAATCATTACTCCTAAACTAATTATAAAGCAATAAAAAACATTTATAAAGATATTTTAATCATAAAAACCAAATATTGGTAAATATTATAAATGGTGATGCTATGAACAAATACGTTGCAAGAATAAAAAAGGAATTTAATAAAACTCCTGACTTAATTATAAAAGAAATAAACATAAACATTTTTAATACTATCTATGTAATATACTTAGAAACAGTAAGTAGTAGCAATAAAGTAAATGATTATATATTAAAAAACTTAATCACAAGTAAAAACAAAATAAATGTCCATAATATAATGTCTTATCTAGCAGGACCCAATACCAAAGAAATAAAAGAAGTTGATGAAATTGAATATTATCTTACAAGTGGTTTTACCATTATAATTTTAAACAATAAAATATATGGTGTTGAAACAAGAGCAGATATCAATAGAGCCGTTGCCAATGCTGATGTTGAAACATCAATTAACGGGCCAAAAGATTCATTTACTGAAAACTATCAAATAAATGTAGGACTTATCAAAAGAAGAATAAAAAGTCATAATTTAAAAATAGAAAATAAAGTTATAGGTCGCAAAACTAGTACTACTGTTGGAGTTTTATATTTAGATGATATAGTTGATGATGATATCATCTTAAATATTACTAAAAAATTAGATAATATTGATATCGACGGCATAGTTGACTCTAGTTCTGTAGGTTTTTTAATCAGTGATGGGGTAAGTAGTGTATATCCCACATTCATGCAAACGGAAAGACCCGACTATGTTGCAACTGCCCTTTTAGAAGGAAAAGTAGCCGTTGTTATTGATACCTCCCCTTATGTTTTAATTATTCCATCATTCTTCATTGATTTCATCAACCCCAATATAGATAATTATTCTAAAAGTAAAAATGTTAATTTTATCAAAATATTAAGACTCTTTGCTTACTTTTTATCAATGATTGCCCCTGCTTTATATATTGCTGTTATGAATTATAATCAAGAAACAATTCCTACCAATCTTTTAGTAGATTTTGCTATACAGCGTAATGGTGTTCCGTTTCCAACAATTGTAGAAACCATTCTTATGCTTGGGGTATGTGAAATACTAAGGGAAAGTGATTTAAGGTTTCCTTCAAATTATGGATCTGCCATATCCATTCTTGGAGCCATCGTTTTAGGAGAAGCATCAGTCTCTGCAGGTATTGCATCTCCCATAACCATAATTGTTATTGCCATAACTTTTATCTCTAGCCTTACCTTCAACAATGTTGAAATAAATAACTCATTAAGGTTTTTCCGTTTTATATTCATATTACTTGCGGGCTTCTTTGGACTTTATGGCATAACCCTTGGAATATTTTTCTTTTTAACGTACTCTACCAACGTAACTAGTTTTAATAAACCTTATTTTGCTCCTCTTGCTCCCTTTAATAAAGAATACTTCCATAATACTGTAATTAAATCTCCAATTAGTAAAGATACCAAAAGAAGTACACTCTTTACTCACAAAAACATTCGAAAACAAAATAATAAGGAGGATATGTGAAAAAAATACTATTAATTATTATTATGTTACTTACATTATCTGGATGTTATGACTATCAAGAAATAAATAATCTAGGAATAGTATCAGCAATCGGAGTTGATTATAAAAATGATGAATACATCATAACTTTAGAGGTATTAAATGACCAAACTGATAAAGACTCTGGAAAAATTAAATCATACACCAAAACTGGCAAAGATAAAGTACTTGCCAAAGCCTTAGAAAGTGCCGCTGACTTACTATCTGATCAAGCCAATTATACTCATGTTAAACTGATGATTTTAAGTGATACAATAACAGACGGAAGATTTGATACTATCATTGACTTTTTCATGCGCAGCACCTATTTTAGAGAAAACTTTTATGTAATATCTTCTATGGATACAGCACCTGAAAAAATACTTAACAATACTACTGATGAATCCCCAATTGCTTCAACATCCATAATTAATCTATTAAAAAGCAATAATTATTCAAGCAATAGCAGTGTTTTAAAAACATTTGACCAAATCGTCGAAGAAACCCTTGCATTTGGTAAAGACACTTGTTTTTCTAATATAACTTTAGATGATGAGCAAATAAAAATAGATGGTCTTACTATATTTGATGATTATGAATATAAAGCAACTTTAGATAATGATTATGCAACAATTTATAATATCTTAAGCAATAATTTCTACCGCCCTATTATATCTAAATATTATGACAATTCATCCTTTTCTGTTGCTATTAGTGAAGGTTCCTCCAATATTGAAATCGGAGATACGATAAATATCACAGGAAAACTAACTGGGAAAATAATGGATAATGAACCCAACTTCGAAATAAGAAAGTTAGATGTACTTGCTAGCATAAATGAAGATTTTCAAATAATAATAAACGAAAAACTAAAGGATTTTATAAGTATTTTACAAGAATACAGGAGTGACATTTTATTTATGTCCGAAAAATATTATCAGCAAACCAGAATTAAAGAAAAATATTTTTGGGTTAACTTAGATATAAATAGTGATATTACCTTTGCTATAAATAAAAAAGGATTAATCTACGAGGTGCAAGATGAAAACTAAAACTAATCTCCTATCTTACTTTTTATCACGCAGTTTATTCCTCGGCGGGGGTATATCAATTCTATTTTTATATTGTAATAAAGATGCCTACCTTTCTATAATACTAGGTACCCTTTTAGGTATTGGTATCATTTATATAATATCTAAACTAAGAATTAAAAAAACTATTTCCTTAAAAAGTGATATATTTACTAGAGTAATATATATAATTTATTTATTATTTTTAATATTTATTTTACTTACCATACTAGCAACATTTCTATACTCTTACTTTCTTCCCTTTACTCCATCAATTATTTCATGTCTTCCCATAATTATCCTTGCCTCTTTAATGAATTCCAAGAGTATTAAAAAAATTACTTATGTTGCAGAAATTTTATTTAGTATCAGTTTAGTTTTAATATTTTTAAAAACATCTCTTCTTACTAACGAATTTGATTTTTCTAACCTATTACCAATATTTAGCACATCTCCATCTTCTATATTTAAAACTAGCATTATTTTTGCTATTCTTTCCACTACACCATTTTTAACCATGATAGATGAAGACATTGATTTCAAAGGAACCGCCAAATATTATTTGTTAAGTATGCTTACCATATTTATTGTTGTATTATCAATTACGGTAGTTCTTGGTGAAATGGTCAACATTTATAGTTATCCAGAATACTCCGTATTAAGAAAAATAAGTTTATTTAATTTTATTGAAAACATTGAAAACTTTATCTCTGCTGGTTGGTTTTTTGATATATTTATATGTTTAAGTATTGCTTCCTTAAAATTGAGAGAAACAATAAATGTTAAGAAAAACATTATACCATTTATTATTATCTTTATAATTTTAGTAATCGTTGATAAATTTATTGCTAATAACTTTTATAATTCAATAGCTATATATAAAATGTTTCCATGGATATTCGCTACTATTTCCACTATTATATTAACGATTACAAGTATTAAAAAAAGTAGATGTAAATCTACTTAAATCCACCTTGATATATAAATAACTCTTGTTGTATATTCTTCATAATTATCAAATATTTTTAATATTGATTTTATTATTTCTTTTAATAAATCTTTTGCATCTCTTTGTACCTTAATTGTAAGAATTTGCTTTTGCATTTCTTTTCTAAACATATAATCATCAATATATTTACTAATAACTTTATCTAACCTTTTAACAGATTCTACATCTTCAGGATTATTTACATCTATTTTAAAAATATATTTTTGATATAGTTTAATTAATTTATCACTTATTTTATCGTCTTCATATGGTGTAAAATCTATTATTTTATAAAAGTTTGGACAAAATTTTAGTATTTCTTTATTTCTATCCATCACATCACAACCTATCTTTAAATAAATATTACTACAAATAAGGTATTTTGTAAATACCTAAAAAGTGATATAATTTAAATAATTGGAGAGTGATTTTATGGCTGCCCGAAGAAGGCTAAAAAAGCAAGTATATTTTGTCTTAGTAGGATTTGTTACTTTAATCGTTTTAATCGTCGCAATAATCCTAGGAATTAATACATACAAAGATTATAAGTATAAGCAAACATACGAATATAAGTTACTAGAACACGGCTATAACGATGAAGAAACTGCTAAAATACTTAGTATGTTTAGTGATAATGAAGAAATAGATTTCTTTTTAGAAACAGAAAAGAATAGTAATTATGTATTACTACTTGATGAAGAATATTATTTAAGCAAAAATTTTGATAAATATATTAATTATATAAATGAAAATCCAGATATGCCCTTAAGGGATATTGTAAGAAATATAAATATTCACCTCGATAATGATTTTTATGAAGTAACTTATAATACTGATACATCGCTAGATACAGCAATGCTTGTTAATAAATATTACCGTTTAGATAATACTTATAATCCCGATGACTTAGTAGTAATTCCGCAGACTTACTCTTGGGGAGATGCTGGAAGTCAAATGGTTCGTGAAGTTGCTTACTCAGCATTTTTGGATATGTGGAATGCTGCAGCTGAAGAAGGATATTATTTAATGGTTAGTTCTTCATATCGTTCTTATGAAGAACAAGAAATAGTTTATAACAATTATAAAAACTCTAGTGGTGAAAGATATGCCGACAGTATTGCTGCCAGACCTGGATCTAGTGAACACCAAACTGGACTTACTTTAGATATCTTCAGCCGTGATAATTCTAATAGAGCAACATTTGCTGGTAGTGAGGTTGCCAACTGGCTAGCTGAAAACTCTTACAAATATGGTTTTATTCTAAGATATCCTGAAGATAAAGTTGATATCACCGGTTATAGCTATGAAGCTTGGCATTTCCGTTATGTCGGAGAAGATATTGCAACTTACATCTACGAACATGATATCACATTCGAAGAATATTATGCTTACTTTTTAGAAGATTGAGTTACTCTCAATCTTTTTAAATTGAGTTCTTTATTACTTGGTAATAAATCTTCATTAAACTCTAAAAACAAATTAGGAAAATTATCTCCAAGCATCTTCTTAGATTGACCTACTACCTTTAAAATACCTGCATTTATTAAAGGTTCAATCATTTCTTGATATATTTCAAAAACTCGTTTTTTGTCATTTTGAGCATTATAAAAATGTATGAAATCACCAATTGTTTTGGTTCCCTTCATGCTTAAAAAATAAAGCATTGTTTGATAATCTATGCCACTTAACTTATAACCAGAATTATTAGCAATCCCTTGCATAACACTTTCTTTTTCTAACTCCAGTTTAACTGTTTCCATCATAAATCGCAAAAAATATGTAATATCTTGACTCAACTTAGCATCTCTAATAATTGAATCATACTTTGAGCCTGCAAACCCTATTCCTCTATTAAAAATAATATAAGGGTAACTTTCACTCTTAAGTAAATGCCACAAAGCCATAGTTCTTGAAGTTCTTCCATTACCATCAAAATAAGGATGAATATAAACAAAATAAAAATGTAATATTTGAGATTTAATGTATTCATCACTCATTGTCTTAGGAAAATCAGCATTATTGAAAAAATCAAAATAATACTCCATTAATCTACTAATATTAGTAGTATTTACCCCTTCATCAAGTTCGGTATCTAATCTACCATTCTTCAAAATATAAACTGTTGCAGTTCGATAATATTCTCCCATCCTGGAAGCATCACTTTCTAAAAGTAAATCTTTGCTTAAAATTTTATATAATTCCCTTAAATGCTCAGCATCAACTTTTCTGTGCTTCAAAATATATTGGTATCCTCGATATAAATTATAAATTCTCTTACGAACCATTTCATCTTTAATACGATCAGTCTTCTTTTCAATAACACTTTCAATAACACTCAAATCATCGCCATAACCTTCTACTTGGTTATTGGCTTTTATTTCATGTGAAAAAAGCATTTTCTTAGCAAAATGCAAATTATCCATATTATGATTAGTATCCAAAAATTCTTCTAACTCATCATATATTGGTTTTAAGGGTTCCCTTCTTACATAAAATCTAGTACCCTTTTCTGTTGGTAATTCTAAATATTCTCTTCTTTGCATACATTGTATTATAATGTATTTTTTTCTAAAGTCAATTGTTTATATTAAAAATCTCAATCATAACGATTGAGATTAAATATTACTTAGTTTGTCTTTAACTAACTTACTAACTAATGACATATCAGCATTCTTATCCGCTAATGCTTCATTGACACTTTTCATAACCATACCCATATCTTTCATACTAGTTGGTTTAACCGAAGCAAATACTGTATCAATTACTTTTTCTACTTCTTCTTGTGTCATTTCTTCTGGTAAGTAAGCATCAAGTATAGCAATTTCTTCTTCTAAATTTTTAACAGATTCTTCTTTACCATACTTTTTATATTCTAAAATAGAATCTTTTCTTACTTTAACTTGTTTTTTTATAACCGAACTAACTTCTGTATCACTAAGTTCATGTTTCTTGGCAATTTGTTCCATTTGCAAAGCACTCTTTAGCATCCGTAGAACTGAAAGTTTAAAAGCATCTTTTTCTTTCATTGCCACTTTTAAATCTTCATTAATTTTAGTATTCATTTTTATCCCCGATTCTTTTTATGAGAATTCTTAATTCCTTCTTTAATTTCATTTCTTCTTCTAACACCAGGTTTTTCATAGTGTTTTCTTTTCTTAAGTTCAGAAGGGACTCCACTACGTGCAACTTTTGCTTTGAACTTTTTTAACGCTAAATCAATATTACCATTTTGAACCACTACTTTTGTCATTTAATCAGCCCTCCCTTCTGTTAATTCAGTTAATATTATAACATCACAAACTAAGGTTTTCAACACTTTTGCGCGAGTTTACACGACTTTTAGCCAAAAATCATTCTACGAATGTTTTTTCCAAGTTGGGAACCAAGTTCAAAAATTGTTTTTCCAATATTTAAAATGGCATTCAAGAAAGATGCTGTAATTGCACCACCAACAATATTTGCTAATTCTTTATTTTCTATTCTCATATTGTTCTCCTTTCCTATTTTTCAAAAAATCCACAGAAAACTCCAAGGGCAAATAAGGCTATACCACCAATTACTAACCAAAGAGTTTTCCCACCACCATTAATACTATCAAGTTCACTATTACCTATTACTTCCATATATCCTCCTTATAATAGTTTTTTTACTTTTTCTAGCACTTTTTCTTTATTGTAATAAATAGATACATTAACTATTACATTATCAACTAACATTTTATCAGTACTAATTACTACTTCTTGATAATTACTCATTAAAGTCGTATCTAACAATACTTCACTTACATATAAAACTTTAAAATCATACTGTTCTTTATCTAACTTGTAATATTCCGCATTTAAAATTGTATCAGAGTAAGTAATGGGAACATTTAAAATCAGATTTCCATCTTTGAAAACAGCATAAGTATTATAAACATCATATACCAAAGTATTTAATATAATAATAAAAGTAATTACACTAACTAAAATAATACCAATAAATAAAGTATATGTTTTATATGGAATATTTAATAAGCTCTCATAATTCATACAGCCTCCATATTAATTGTTTTATCAAATAACCTATCATGATTTTTATGTGTAATATAAATTACAGTTTTGTCTTTATATCTCTTTTTTAAATTACCAATAATCTTTTTCTCTTTATAATAATCCACTTCACTTAACGCTTCATCCAACATAAGAATTTGAAAATTATTAACTAAAGAACGAGCTAAAATAATTCGTTGTGCCTCCCCTCCAGAAATATTTTTAGCATCATTACTTATTAAAGTATCAAATCGCATTACTTTTTTATCAACTATTTCATCAACCAAACATAATTCACATATTTCCCTAAATTGTTTATCGCTAATATTTCTTCCTAATAATATATTTTCTTTAATAGATCCAGTTATTAAAGCCTCATTCTGATTAACATACCTAATATTACTTCTTATAGTAGCAATACTTAAATCTTTTATATTGACACCATCTATTAGAATTTCTCCCTGATAATTAGTAATATACTTATCTAGTATTTGGCACAAAGTAGATTTACCGCAGCCACTACTTCCCTTTAGATTAATAAAACTTCCACTAGTAATATCTAAATTAAAATTAGTAAAAATATTTTTTAAAGCATCATAAGAATATGTTAAATTACTAATACTTATATTACCACTACTAAGTTTAGTATATTTCCCCCCTTTTTCTATTGGTAGTGATAAAAAGTCATTAATCTTTGTAAATGTTGCCTTCAAAAAGTTATACTTTGGTAATGAATCGATACAATTTTTAATTGGTTCTAAGAAAAACGATAAAAGAGTATTAAAGGTAATTAAAGAAGTAATCTCCAAACTGCCTTTAAAAACAAAATAAAAGCCCCAAGTATTGATAACAAAAAATCCTATTTCATTAATAATATTTTTAAGTGTCACTTCATTATTAACAAACTTATTTACTTTAAAATTATCAAATAAATATTCCGATAAACATTCTTCAATATACTTTAAACGCAAGTTTGTAATATTTAAATTTTTAATACTATTTATCAAATTAATATTTTCTAAAAGATTATTATTAAAATTAGCTTCTAGTTCAATATTATTATATGCCTTTTTATATATCATTTTACTAGTAATTAAACCAACTACTAAGTATAAAAGTACCATTATAAAAAGTGCTAAAAACAATTTGCTACTTATATGATATAACAAAGGCACCGCTGTAATTACTAATAGTAAATCAAGAAAACAAGAAATAAATATTTGAGTAAATAAATTCTTAAGGCCTGTAAGTTCATTTACCCGAGTCATTATCTCTCCACTACTTCTACTAGCAACTACCTCTAAAGGGAGATTAAAGATATGATTAATAAAATCACTATTAATTAAACAATCGATATTTTTATTCAAATAGTTTTCAAAATAACTTCTTACATATGTTAATATTAATTTAAAAACTAATACTACTCCAAAAACTATTCCAAATATCTTTAAATAATTAATATAATAATTTTGAGCTATACCATCAAGCATTACTTGAAAATAATAACTACCAACTATTGTAAAAATCATCAAAAATATACTTGCCAGAATAATTAAGAAAAACATTTTTTTCTCATGAACTAATATTTTACCAAAAAGACATAATAAAGTATTATTTTTATCAAAAACTGTTATCTTTCTCCTGGGATAAAACATTAGAAGAACATGACTCCATTCTTCATAAAATTCATCTTTCGTTTTTACAACCTTACCCTTTGCTGGATCCATTAATATTATTTTTTTACTGGTAATTTTGTAAATAACCACATAGTGATTTAAACCATTTTTGCAAGTTAAATGAGCAATTGCTGGTAATCTAATATGTTCATCCATTAAATTGGATACTTTAACACCTTTTGCATCAAAACCATATTTCTTAGCAGCTTCAATTAAATTTAGAGCCGTAGTTCCTTCATTAGATACCTTAGCATCTAATCGTAATCTTTCTAAAGATACAAAACCACCATAATGCTCTATAATTGATGCAAGTGAACAAACTCCGCAATCTTTTAAATCACGTTGATGGACTATTTTCATATGTCCAAAACCTCCCTTCACTATATTATTGTCCCAAAAACACCGATTTCCTTTTTTTTATTTCAATTTTCACAAAAAATACACAAAAAAAGATAAAAACAAATATCATAGGCATTCATTTTTATCATATTTTCCTTTTATTACCTTTTATTAAAATTATTTTTTAATTTTCTTTTTTCTATATTTCATTAACAATATAATTCCCAAAGTAAATATTACTATAACAACTACTATAATCATTATTAAAATTTTATTATTTGATTTATTTTCATTTTCATTATCTTTAGCCATTTCTGTTGCCTCTTCAGTCGCTTTAGCATTTCTTATAACATTTATTTTATATTCCTTAGTAGTTCCATCTTCAGCAGTAATTAAAATACTATAGTTATTTTCACCAACCCTTAATGCTTTTTCTCCTGCTCCAGTAACAATTGCTAAAGTATCCTCAGCCATTGCTCTAATAGTTATTATTTTAGTATCATAATTAACTTCTAAATTATATTCCATAATCTCCGGATCAAAATAAAAACCCTCTACATCTATTTTTAAGTCACTTAAATTACTATTACTAGATTCCTTTTTAGATGAGTTATTAGATTCTGAACTACTAGATGATGAAGTACTATCCCCAGGACTTTTTGGAGCATCATTCAAATAAATAAAACCAATTAAATTAGAAGCACTAGTTGAAAGCTTGGATCCAATTACAATACCTTCATTTTCTAAAGTAGGTATTCCGCCTTCATTAACAGTCATATATTCTCCGCCCGCATCAACTGATACGACATATGCAACATGTCCGTAAGAATCACTACTAGACCACACTGCAATAGAATTAGCTCTTGCTTCCTTACCAACCGAATAACCCGCCATAGCAGCAGAATTATACCACTCTTGCGCATTTCCCCAACCAGGCAAAGCAACACCAGCATTATCATAAGCCTGCTGCCACGCATACCAAGTACACCTTACAGTTTTAACACCATATAAATCTTGATATTTACCATATGGATTAGTAGCAGCATTAACACTTAGCGTAAAACTTAGGAAACATATCAATATTAAAAGAAAATTCTTTTTAAAGAATTTCATTTTACCACCTGCCACAATCCAAATTGAATTTTTCACATATTTCTTCATTTACAGTAATATTTTCGGAAGCATCATAGCCCCCGCAAGGACCTTGAAATAAGTATGCGCCTTTTAAAGCATTTACAACTTCTTTATTAGCAGTAGTACCATCAGCAACATCTAAACCATTAAAAGTAATATATTCATATTCAAAACTTATTTTATGATTATCATTATTAAATGATACTAAATTAAATCCTGCAGTATTATCATATTTTTTCAAAGTGTTTTCTAAAGAACTTTCTTTGCTGGTATTAAATACTAAATTACTATTGCTTAAATCTTCTAAAGCCATTTCTGAAGAACTACAATCATCTTTTGGAAATGGGCAAAAATTTACTCTAGTAGTTCCGTTAGAAATAGCACTATATGAAGCATCCGGATATAACTCTTGTAAATTACTTGCAAAAATATAAAAGAAACAATTTTGACTACCGGTGCTTTTAGTATAGACAGTTGCGCTTAGATTATTATTCAAATTAATTTTATTACCATTGTTTGTAGTAATTCCACCACTTGATGAACTTCCCGAACTACTATTTTTATTTTCTTTCCACTTAGCAACAAGAGTTAAATCACTTTTAACTAAATCTTCGAAGTGAAATTCTTCATCACCAATATACCACCCTAAGAAAGTATATCCCTCTTTTGTTGGATCATCTGGCTTAGTTATTGTATCATTTTCTTTAACAACTATACTATCGATACTACTTCCCCCATCTGTATCAAAAGTTATTGTATAATAATCTGCTTCTATATCAAATTCAGTAATATTTTTTTGATAATCTAAATAAATATTTATATCACCATTACCATTTATTTTTTCTTTTAATTTAGTAACAAATTCATCTTTAAATTCATAATTAGAAGTAATTACTAAATCATTAATTTCTACATCATTATC
The DNA here is from genome assembly GCA_944332715.1 of uncultured Bacilli bacterium. Lineage (GTDB taxonomy): Bacteria > Bacillota_I > Bacilli_A > RF39 > UBA660 > Onthocola_B. Next base: position 759 of record CALVKN010000019.1, on the reverse strand, counting down.
CAGTAAAGCATTAACAAAGTTTATGATGGTATTTTCTAAATCTAAATTATCTAAATTTACATCTGTATCTACTAAAACTTCAACATTTGTTACTTCACTTGTTACATCACTACAAGTACTTACTTTTCCTCTTTTAGTACATTCATAATAACTTTCTTTAAACTCAATTTCTAATAATACTTCATTTTCACTTATTAAATAACTAGTATAACTATTTTCTTTTAATTCTTTAGTTTCTCTATTAAATAAACATAAAAATATTACTAAAGCAATTATCAAAATAACTACAATACTAAACACAATCAAAAACTTCTTATTTTTAAATAATTCTTTTAAATTTTTCATTAAACTCAACTCCAATATAATGTAATTTTAACAAAATTTTATTATGTAGTCAATTTACACTTTTATTAAAATATATTCATCATTATCTAGATATATATGTTTATATTTGTTAGAATATATTAAAAGATAGGTGATACCTTGAAAATTGTTTTAGCAGTATTATTGTTAGTTTTAATTCCTCCAGTTAATTGTAATAAGGAAGAAGAAATTGTAAAACCTAAAATATTTTTCCATGAAGACTCAAAAAATTATCCATACAATGAAGATGACAAGATAATTGATTCCATAGACCAGTTTCGGATGGTCGCCACCCTACTATATGTTCCATTATTATAACACTCAATTAATACATATTTTTTCTTATTATTTCAACTATATTCTATTCACCCCCCTTTAGTTGATAAACCAATTATA
>CALVKN010000018.1 GCA_944332715.1 uncultured Bacilli bacterium | reverse complement strand
GAAGATTTTTATCCAAGTGATGAAATAATAAAGGAGTATGGTGATGCATTAATGAAATATGGTTATGATGGTTTTATTTATCCATATACACATGAAGAAGAACAAAAAATGATACACAATACTGAAAAACAACTAGCATATGATGAAGGTGTTGAACAAAATAAAATAGATGTTATTAAGAATATGCTTGAATTAGATTTACCTATTTCCACAATTGCCAAATCTGTAAATATAAGTGAAGAAAAAGTAGAAAAAATAATCAAAGAAAATAATCTTGATGAATAACTCAGTACATTTTGAAATAGTTAGGATATTTTTATCCGAGTATAAAATAGTAAAGGAAATTTTAGAATATAAATTGTTTATGCTCTATTGATTTCCTTTTTTTATTGTTTTTTGGCAAACTAGACAAATACTTTCTTATTTGTTAAAATTATATAAATCAAAGGAGTAATTATAATTATATGAGTAAGAATAAAAAAGGAAATAGAATTAGTTTTATGAAATACTTAAGTATCTTTCTTTTGATAGTAAGTGTTTTGGTATTAGTATTGGTTTATTTTATTAATGTTTTACCATTAGAATACTTTGTTGTTTTAGTGGTTTTAATTGCAATAACTGATTTTTTTGCAGTAATGTTATTACTATCAAAAGGGCGCGTTCGTAATGCCATTGGGATAATTATGAGTATTATTTTACTTATAATTATGATTTTTGTTATTACTTATGAACTTAATACAATTGATTTTTTAAAACAATTTGGTTTTAATAGTTATAAGACAGAGATTTATAATTTAGTAGTATTAGAGAATAGTTCTTATCAAGAAATAGAAGACTTAGATGGAAAAAATATTGCTCATTTATCTTTAGATGAACATAATGGATTAAATAATGCTGTACAACGAGTAGAAAATGAAATAAATTTTGATAGTGTAGTTGGAGAAGATATTAGTGATTTATCTAACAAATTAGAGGATGAAGAAGTTGATGCAATTATTTTAGAAGATGCGCAATTAAGTATAATTGAAGAAGAAAATAATGAGTTTTATGAAAATATTAGAGTTATATGGAGTACGGATGTAGAAATTGAAATTGCAGAAATTGGAGAGTCCGTTGATGTAACAAGGGATTCATTTAATATACTTATATCTGGTATAGATACATATGGAACAATTACTAAAGTATCTAGAAGTGATGTTAATATTTTAGTTTCAGTAAATCCTAGCACTAATAAAATATTACTTACAAGTATTCCAAGGGATTATTATGTTTTACTTTCAGATTTTGGAGAATATGATAAATTAACGCATGCGGGGATTTATGGAATTGAGACTTCTGTTAGAACTGTTGAAAATTTGCTTGATACCAAAATTAATTATTATGTTAAAGTTAATTTTACATCCTTAATAGACATAGTTGATGCCCTAGGTGGTATTACTATTGAATCTAGGTATGACTTTACTAGTAAAGATGGATATCACTTTAATAAAGGTGCAAATACTTTAAATGGTGAGGAAGCATTATCATTTGCTCGTGAGAGATCGGCATTTGCTGAAGGCGATAGAGTTCGCGGGCAAAATCAAGAAATAATATTAGAAGCATTAATAAAAAAGTCCATGAGTGCAAATATTATTACTAATTATGTAGAATTGTTAGATGCATTAGATGATAAATTTTTAACTAATATAACTGATGATGAAATAACAGATTTTATAAAGATGCAAATAAGTGATATGAAAAGTTGGAAAATTGATGCAATTAGTTTGGATGGGGAAAATGCATACGATTATACATACAGCTATAAGAGTCAAAAGTTATATGTGATGAAGCCTTATGAAGAATCAATTATAAATGCTAAAGAGAAAATAAATAGTACTCTTTTACAATAAAAGTGTCAAGTTGGCACTTTTTCTTTTGACTTTTTTTGTTATCATTTGTCGAAGTTGTTTAAAGTTAGAAAAATATCCTCTATATTTAGATTGTAAGGGTGATTACATGTTAAAAATGGATTTAGAGTATGTCAATAAAATACTATTTGTAAGATTATATGGTAAACTTTTAAGAAAGAATTGTTATAAAATAAATAATTATTTGAATCCAGTGTTAAAAAAACATCAAATAAAATGTTTGGTTTATAACTTTTCTAATTTAGAAGAGGTTGATGGCTCAGGTATTGATGCAATACTTGAAAGTAAATATATAATAAAGGAAAATCGTGGAAAGATTAGAATGTGTAATGCTAGCAAAGGTTTAAAAGAAAAAATAAAACTGGTTAGTATTGCTAGTGAAGAAGTAGCATTTAAATTAGTGGGTGAAGCTCATGGATAAAACTTTAGAGGGAATAGTTAAAAGTAATGTTGGACTTATTTGGGAGATATCTAAGAAGTTTTATGGAATTGAAAAAAGTGATTTATATCAAGCTGGAGTTTTAGGAGTAATAAAGGCTTACAATAATTATAAAAAAGATGGGGATACTAAATTTAGTACATATGCTTATAAATATATTTATGGGGAAATGTATGCACTTGCTAATTCCAAAAGTATAAAGGTAAGTAAGGATATTTTGAGGCTTGTTAAAATGATTGAAAAAGGTAAAAATATGCTTGCTCAAAAGTTGATGCATACGCCATCACTCAAAGAACTTGCTTTATTTTTAGAAATACCTGAGGAAAAAATTGCATCTGCTTTGATGTATGCTAACAGTGTAATATCAATTGATAATGATACAGATGAAGAAAGAAGCCTGCATGAAGTAATACCATGCGTGGAGAGTGTTACACAAGATGATAGATTATTACTTACAGAAAGCATGGATGTATTAAACCAATTAGAAAAAGATATAATTAATGCAAGGTATTATGAAGATTTAACGCAAAGTGAAACAGCTAGAAAACTGGGAATTACACAAGTAATGGTATCTAGATATGAAACAAAGAGTTTAACAAAAATGCGAAATTTTATGTATATGTAGAAAAAATGTTAGCACACTAATGTTAGGTGAAGATAATGAATAAAGATGAATATAAGAAGTTAGTTGAAAAGCATACTCCGAAGGAGCCGAGGTTGAGAAATATTGGAGTTGCTTTTTTAGTTGGAGGGATAGTTGGTTTTATTGGTGAATTTTTAATATATATGTTAACTAGTTCTTTTGGTATGTCAGAATCTATTGCTGGTGTTTATACTTGTTTAATAATTATAGGATTAGCAAGTTTACTTACAGCTTTAGGTTTTTTTGATAATTGGGTAAATAAATGTAAATGTGGTCTTATAATTCCTACGACAGGTTTTGCTCATAGTGTAACTAGTAGTGCCCTTGATTATAAAAAGGATGGTCTTATCACAGGACTTGGTTCAAACTTTTTTAAACTGGCTGGTTCCGTAATTCTTTACGGTGTTATATCAGCATTTATTTTAGTGATTGTGAGAGTGGTTATTGGTGGCTAGTACAAAGTATAAAAATATATATTTAACAGATTATGTAACGCTGGGTGGTCCGTTAGAGCGGGAGAGTCATTTAAAAAATTTTGATTTTGTAATGGATGATTATTACTATGGAGAAAAGACTTTTGAACAGGCAGAAATAAAAATGCAAGGAGAAGTAATTGATAAAATATTAAAGAAAAATGCTTTAAAAAATAGTGATGTATCCTTGCTTGTTGGGGGAGATTTGAATAATCAAATTGCTATTACAAGTTATAATGCTAAGAATTATAATTTTCCTTTTTTAGGAGTATATTCGGCATGTGCAACATTTGTAGAAAGTTTAATTGTTGCTAGTAATTTTGTAAATTCCCTAGGTTATAGAAAAATACTTACAATAACTAGTAGTCATAATTTAACGGCAGAAAAACAATTTAGATATCCAATAGAATATGGAGCTCCGAAACCTCATACAGCGACATTTACTACTACGGGAGCAGTAGCAACACTTGTTAGTAAGAAGGAAAGTAAAATAAAAATTGAGTCATCAACTATTGGAACTCCAGTTGATATGGGTATTAGTGATGCTAATCATATGGGAGCAGTTATGGCGCCGGCGGCAGCATCAACTTTGATGATGCATTTGCAGGAATTAAATAGAAGTGCTGACTATTACGATCTTATATTAACGGGGGATTTAGGATGTGTTGGTAAAAAAATATTAGAAGATTATTTAGAAACTAATCATAATATAAAATTAAAAAAATATTTAGATGCCGGATGTGAACTTTTTTTAGATAGTCAAGAGACCTATGCTGGAGGGAGTGGTCCTGCTTGTTTACCTTTAGTATTATTTAATAAAATTTTAACAACAAAAAAATATAAAAAAATATTAATAATTGCTACTGGGGCATTGCATTCTGTTGCATTAGTTAATCAGGCAAAGCCAATACCAGCGATTGCTCACGCTCTTAGTTTGGAGGTTTTATAATGAATTATTTATATGCATTTTTATTTGCAGGTTTTGCTTGCGCTATTGCTCAGATTATTTTAGATAATACGAAACTTACACCAGGGCATATTACAAGTCTTTATACAGCGGTTGGAGCATTTTTGTCATTTTTAGGTGTATATGATAATTTGATTGCTAAATTTGGGGCAGGAGCAACTAGTCTTATTTCTAATTTTGGGCATATGTTATATTCTTCTGCTTTACAAGGATATATGGAAGAGGGAGTAATTGGGATATTTACAAATATGTTAACAAAATCATCAGCAGCTATAACGGGTGCAATTGTATTTGCTTTCCTACTTTCCGTAGTATTTAAGCCAAAAGATTAAATGAAAACAAATGTTTGTAATTTGTTGTTGACTTTTAATAGAAAGTATATTAAAATTAAGTTGTATCAGAGTAAATTTACTATTAGGAGGAGACAATGAAATCAACTAAAGAGGAAAAGAATAAAGATAAAGCATTAGAGCAAGTCTTGGCTGATATTGAAAAACAATTCGGTGCTGGTGCTATAATGAAATTAGGGGATAATGAACATATTGAAGTAGATGTGGTATCTAGTGGTTCTATCGCAATCGATGTTGCCTTAGGTGTTGGTGGTTATCCAAAGGGACGTATTATTGAAATATATGGTCCAGAATCTAGTGGTAAGACAACGGTTGCTTTACAAGCTATAGCTGAGGTGCAAAAGGCTGGTGGAAGAGCTGCATTTATTGATGCGGAACATGCACTTGATCCAGTTTATGCTAAAAATTTAGGTGTGGATATTAATGAACTATTATTAAGTCAACCAGATACTGGTGAACAAGCTTTAGAGATTTGCGATGCTCTAGTTAAGAGTGAGGCAGTTAATATTATTGTAATTGACTCTGTTGCGGCGTTAGTTCCTCAAGCAGAAATTGATGGAGAAATGGGAGATTCACATGTTGGATTACAAGCTCGTCTTATGTCACAAGCTCTAAGAAAATTATCTGGTTCAATGAATAAAACTAAAACAACAGCAATATTTATTAACCAACTTCGTGAAAAAGTAGGAGTTATGTTTGGTAACCCTGAAACAACTCCTGGTGGTAGAGCATTAAAATTCTATTCAACTATACGACTTGATGTAAGAAGAGGAGAACAAATTAAAGTTGGAGATCAAATTGTTGGTAATAAAACTAATATCAAAGTAGTTAAAAATAAAGTGGCTCCACCATTTAAGAGTGCAAGTGTAGATATTATGTATGGTGAAGGAATATCTAGGGAAGGTGAAATTGTTGATATTGCTAGTGATTTAGCAATTATTGATAAATCCGGGGCTTGGTATTCTTATAATGGTGAAAAAATTGGCCAAGGAAAAGAAAATGTTAAAAACTATTTAAAAGAAAATCCAACTATTAGAGATGAAATAGAAGAAAAGATACGAGAACATTACGGATTTAATAATAAAAGCAAAAATAAAGAAAAGGCTGAATAGTTGTCATAAAAAAGTCAAAAACTAAAATTTGACTTTTTATTTTGCAAAAACAAATTGACTTTATGGCGATATTATTTTAAAATGATTATAGGATAGGTAAGAGGCATATGAAAAAGTTAGCACAATTAAAAAAATTGTTTAATAAAGATATTACTGATACCTTAAAAAAACATAAAATACCTCTAATCGGTGGATTAGTGGTATGTCTTTTGGCGTGCATTGGAATTTTTGTTACGTATGCTTTTTATCAAGTTACTGATGTAACTCCAATTATTGGTGGTTCTACCGGAGATATTGCAGATTTAGAAGTGCGTGTTATGGCTGAAGAGCGAGATGTTAATGGTAATGGCCTTGGTTCTTATGCCTTATATCCTTATATACCTGAGGCTGGTTATCAATACAATGAAGCAAAAAGTTATTGTACAAATGGTTCAGTAATAAATTATAATGCTACTTCATATGAAGCAGATATTACCGCGTATGGTCATGATGTTTGTTACCTATATTTTGATTCAACAGCTAATTTAGATTTAACTTTAAATGTCTATGCCCAAAATATTGACTCTGATGGTAATGGTATTGAAGGTGAATATACTAAACTTGAAACAACAGCACTTCCATCTATTGGGTATGTATTAAATACGGAAATGAGTAGTTGTGAAAATGGTTCAACTTTAAGTTATCTTGCTGATGAAAATATGTTTAATATTGAAGCTAGCGGAAAAGATGTATGTACTGCTTATATGGATGCAATTGATGTTGATATTCAACTTAAGATTTTAGTTCAGGCAAAAGCAGGATCTTCGGTATATTATGAGGCTGATAGCATTCCAACTAATGCTTATTATGAACTCGGTAGTCAGTCTGCTTGTACTGGTTCAGCAAATGCCGATGCGTTATCTATTGTAAATCAAAAGGTTGTAATTGCTGCTGCAAGTAGAACAAGTTGTGTTGCTTACCTAGATGTTGCTAGTGGACCTATTATTGAAAGTATGAATGTCGAATTGAACGGAACAACAGCTAATATTACACTTTCAAATAGTAATATAGGTACTTCACCCACAACATATTACTATAGTATGAATGGTGGTGAGTCATGGGATTCAACTACAAGTAATACATATTCTTATAGTAATATTGGTAATGGTACTACTATATTTATGGCTTACAGCGTTGATGCAAGTGGTAAGACATCAGCTATTCTTGAAACTAATGAGTATATTTTTAATGGTGTATATGATTATAGCAATGCTGTTCAAACTGTTACAGTTGAAAAAAGTGGTTATTATTATTTACAAGTATGGGGAGCGCAAGGTGGAACATATAATGCGACATATGCTCCTGGTGGTCTAGGAGGTTATTCCGAAGGCTATGTTTACTTAAATGCTGGTGATACTTTATATGTTCATACTGGTGGTCAAGGAAGTTATGGAACAACCAATAGTACAACTGCCGTTTCTGGTGGAGGAACTAATGGTGGTGGAAATGCCGGTTATCGCGGTGGCGGCGGTGGCGGTGGAACTGATATCCGCATTAATACTGATTCACTATATGCTCGCGTTATTGTCGCTGGTGGTGGAGGTGGATCATTTTATAAATCTTCATCAATAAAAGCTGTCGGTGGAGCTGGTGGTGGAACATCTGGAGTCGACGGTGGCTATCACAGTTCATCATATGCTTATTATAATGGAAAAGGTGGAACACAAACTTCTGGTGGAGCTGGTGGTACTGCTGAAGTAACCAAATATTATGGTCAAGCGGGATCATTTGGTGTAGGTGGAAATACTGGTAATAGATATCAAAGTACATCAATTTATTCTAATGGCGCTGGTGGTGGTGGCTGGTACGGCGGCGGCGGTTCTGGACACTATAATGGTAGTTCGAATACTAGATATACTGGTGGCGGTGGAGGCTCAGGTTATGTTTATACAGAATCTACTGCTGCAAATTATCCAGAAGGTTGCCTTTTAAATAGTAATTACTATTTAACTAGTGCAAGTACTCATGCTGGTAACACCTCGTTTACTTCACCAACTGGTACCGCTGAGACCGGGCATGCCGGTAATGGTTATGCTAAGATTACTTACATTGGTCAAACATTATCTTAGGAGAAGTTATGAATTGTAAAAGATGTGGTAAACCTCTACCTAATAGGGGAGTGACATGCACATTTTGTGGCATGTTAATGAATCAGGAACAAATTGATTATCAAAAAAAGATGAATGATAAACATGAAGAACGTATTGAACTTTTAAGTGAAAAATACGGTCGAGAAAATAATGTTGAATATCGCAAACCTAAAGAAAATAAGGCTTTGGGTTTAGCGGTTATTATAGTTGTGCTTGTAATTTTAATAATATTTGCCATACTAATTAGTGTAATTAGGAATGGGTGATATACTTGATCTATATTTGTATAAAAATATTTTTAGCAAGAATTGTAGATGTAAGTCTTGGAACAATTAGAACTGTTCTAGTTGTTAAGGGCAAGAATATTACACCTGCTATTGTTGCTTTTTTTGAGGTTTTAATATGGTTTTATGCAGCTCGTGAGGCCCTTGCAACAGAAATCGATTCAATACTTATACCGATTTTTTACTCGGGTGGTTATGCAGCAGGTACATATATTGGCACATTTATATCTAATCACTTCGTTGAAGTACTTATAGGAGTTCAAGTAATAACAAGAAATAGTTTATTAAATAAAATGCTTAAGAGTATTAGGAATGCAGGTTTTGGGGTATCTGTAATTGACTTAAAAAATACACATGAAAAAACAAAAAAAGATATGTTATTTATACATTTAAATAAAAGTAAATTAAAAAAACTAACTAAAATAATTAGAAGCAATGATCCTGATGCATTTGTAGTAATTAATGAAAATAAATATATTCAAAATGGCTTAATCAAGTAATGTAAAGTGACATATACGAATGTAAATGATATTAGTAATTTTATATAAATATAGTCTTTTAGTGGTATAATATTGTTATATTGGTGATGTATGAAGAAGTATAAATTAAAAAATATTAACATTTTATTATTGACATTTATAATACTTATGTATTTAGAAGTATTATTTAGATTGTTCACTAACGGAACTATTTTTAATATAAGTTTTTTGTATGTGTTTTTATATAGTTTATTTGCATCTATTTTAATTAGTTTTTTAGTTTCTTTATTTAATAGTACTATTAATAAGGTAATATATTATATTTCTATTTTTGTTATTTCTTTTATTTATGGTGTGCAACTATGTATTTATCGGATGTTTGGGTTTTATTTTGATTTGTCCTTACTTAGTGCTACAGATCAAGTAACTAAGTTTGCTGGTGATGGTTTTAAATTAATTATTGAAAATATAATTGAAATACTATTATTGTTGTTGCCTTTTATTTTATTACTTGTATTTATCAAAAAAATAATTATTAGAAAATCTGAGTTGAAAATAAGTATAATGAAATTAATTAGTTGTATTTTAGTTTATTTAGTTTTTATTGGAACACTTTATATAAATGGGGATAATATTAATTCTGCTAAAGAACTTTATTTTAATGTAAGTAATAATGAACTTAATATAAGAAAATTTGGTGTACTTAATGCTTTTAGAATAGATGTAAAAAGAAGTATTTTTGGTTTTGATGCTAAGGTAAATATTATTGATGATTATGTTGATCCAGATGATAATGATGGTGATGATGAAGAAGTAGAAATAGTTTATGAATATAATAATTTAGATATTGATTTTGATTCTTTAATAGCGGATGAGGCAAATAGTACAATTAAAATGATGCATGAGTATTTTAAAAATGAAAGCGGAACGTTACAAAATGAATATACTAATTATTTTGAAGGTAAGAATTTGATTTTGTTTATGGCAGAAAGTTTTAATGAAATCGCTGTAAGAGAAGATATAACACCAACACTTTATAAACTTGTTAATAGTGGTTTTAAGTTTAATAATTTTTATACACCGACGATTAGTAGTACTATTGGAGGAGAGTTTCAAGAACTTACTGGTTTAGTTGCGGCATCTGGCTTTTTATCTCCTTGGAAAAGCGGAGAAAACTACTTTCCATTTGGTGTTGCTACAGAGTTTCAAAATATGGGATATAGTACTTATGCTTATCATAATCATACTTATACTTTCCAAAGTCGTAATAAATATTTGGCAGCACTTGGATTTAATAATTATTTAGGATGTCGCAATGGACTTGAAAATCGTATTAATTGTAATCAATGGCCAGAGAGTGATGTGGAAATGATTGAAGCAACAATTAGTGATTATATAGGAAGTGAAGAACCATTCATGGTTTATTATGTAACTGTTAGTGGACATGGGGATTATGGATTTAATTATAGTGCTATGGCTCGTAAACATAAGGATGATGTTGCTAATTTAGATTATTCGGAAAAGCCTTTATCTTATTTGGCCGCTCAGATTGAACTTGATCAAGCACTTGAGTTACTAATTGAAAAATTGGATGAGGCTGGTAAGCTTGAAGATACTGTCATTGCTTTAGTGGGAGATCATTATCCATATTATTTGTCCCTTGATGAAGTAAATGACATTGCAACTTACGAAAAAGATAGTGTTGTAGAAATAAATAGAAGTAATTTTATATTGTGGAACAGTGAAATGGATACTGTGGAAATAGATAAAGTAGGAAGTCAAATAGATGTTTTACCAACAATTTATAATTTATTTGGAGTAGAATATGATTCTAGACTTATAATTGGTAAAGACATTTTATCTACAGAACCGGGACTTGCTATATTTGGTAATTCTTCTTGGGTAAGTGATAAAGGAACATACTTTGCGAGCAGTGGAGAATTTGTAAGTCGTGATGGAAGTACAGTAGATGATGATTATATTAAATATATGAATAGTGTTGTTTCTAATAAAATACTTATGAGTAGGTATATTATGCAGTATGATTATTATAGAAAAGTTTTAGGAGGATAATATGTGCGGAATTGCAGGAATTGTAACGAAGAGAGAAAATAAAAAAGAAATAATTGAAGGCATGAGCAAGCGAATTGAACATCGGGGACCAGATGGGGAAGGATATTTTTTTGATGGTGATGTTGCTCTTGCTCACAGAAGACTTTCAATAATTGATTTATCTACGGGTAATCAACCAATGTTTAATGAAGATGATACAATTGTAACTGTATATAATGGAGAAATTTATAATTATGTAGAGTTAAGAGATGAGTTAGTTGCATCTGGACATAAATTTAAAACCAAGAGTGATACTGAAGTATTACTACATGGATTTGAAGAGTGGCATACAGATTTGCCGAAACATTTACGAGGAATGTTTGCTTTTGCCATATATGATAAGAATACTAAGGAATTATTTTTAGCAAGAGATAATTTTGGAATTAAGCCATTATATTATACAATGATGAATGATACATTTATGTTTGCATCAGAAGTTAAAGCGTTTTTAGATACTCCAGATTTTAAAAAAGAATTAAATGAAGATATTTTAGGGGCTTATTTAGAATTTAGTTTTGTGCCCACAAATGAAACATTTTTTAAAGGAGTATATAGGTTAGATGCTGGATCTAGTTTGTTATATAAGGATGGAGAGATAACGATAGATAAATATTTTAAACTTGATTTTAAAGATAAAGATGAGACTTTTGATGAAGCAGTAGAGAGCATTAGTGAAGTAATGAAAGATTCTGTTAACAGACATTTACTTAGTGATGTTGAAGTTGGTTCATTTTTATCAAGTGGTATAGATTCATCATATATAGTATCTTTAGCAAAGCCCGATAGAACTTATACTGTTGGATATGATATCGATAAATATGATGAAATTAGTTATGCTAAGGATTTAACAGAAAAATTAGGTATTAAGAATACATCTAAAGTAATAAAGATGGATGAATATATGGAAGAATTTCCGAAAATTATGTACTATTTGGATGAACCTACTAGTGATCCAGCAGCAATCTCGCTATATTTTGTTGCAAAACTTGCTAGGCAAGATGTTAAAGTTGTCTTATCTGGTGAAGGTGCCGATGAATTTTTCGGCGGATATAATTATTACCGTGAAGAAGTAGATTTGAAGTTTTATAATAAAATACCATATTTTATAAGACATATAATTGGTAGAATTGCATCTTTATTTCCAGAAGGATATGGCTTTAATTTCTTAGTTAGAAGAGGAGAAAAATTAGAAAATAGTTATATTGGTGTAAATAGAAATTTTTCTTTAAAGATGGCACGAAAAGTATTAAGTAAAGAATATAAATTGCGAGGAATTGATGTAACAAAGAATACTTATGAAGAATTTAAAGGGTATTCAAATATTCATAAGATGCAAGCAATAGATATTAATTACTGGCTTATGAAAGATATACTTCTTAAGGCAGATAGAATGACTATGGCTTCATCTTTAGAAGGAAGAGTACCATTTATTGATAAAGAAGTATTTAAAGTAGCAAGTGGACTTCCAATAGATTATAAAGTAACTAAGGAAAACACAAAAGTAGCTTTAAGAGAAGCAGCGAAGGAAGTTATTCCAACTGATGCTTATAAGAAGAAAAAATTAGGTTTTCCAGTACCTATTAGAGAATGGATGAAGACTCCGGAGGTAAGTGGTAAAATTAGAGAAATGTTTAATAAAGATTTTACAAGTAAGTTTTTTAAAGTTGATGTAATAAATAAATTACTTGATGAACATGTAAGTGGTAAAAAGGATAATTATAGAAAAGTTTGGACAATTTATAGTTTTCTTACATGGTATGAAATATATTTTGTTAATTAATGTTTACAAATATTTGTTTGTGTGATATATTTGTTATGGTGATTTAAATGGTTGAATATATAATAATTGGGTTATTAGTTATAGTAATAATACTTTTAATAGTTTTACTTGTAAGAAGAAATAATAACAATGAAATGGTTGAGAGAATTGGTCATTTTGAGGCAAATATTAATAAAGAAATCGGAGAATTTAAGTTTACATTTTCGAAAGATTTAATGACAGATTTTGAGAAACTTAATGAACGAATTGAAAGAAAACTTACTTTAATTAATGATGCCGTTAATGAAAGGTTGGATAAAAACTTTGAAAAAAGTAATAAAACATTTATGGATGTGTTAGAAAGATTATCTAAGATAGATGAAGCACAAAAGAAGATTGATGGGTTAAATAGTGAAATAGTGTCACTTCAAAGTGTTTTAACTGATAAAAAAACTAGAGGTACTTTTGGAGAAGTAAATCTAGAATATATTTTAAATAATGCTTTTGGTAGTAGCAAAAATGGGGTATATGAAACACAACACAAGTTTAGTAATGGTTATATTGCTGATGCTCTACTTTATGCACCATCACCACTTGGTACTATTGCAATTGATTCGAAGTTTCCGTTAGAAAACTATCAAAAAATGACTGATAAAACTAAAGATAAAGATGTAAGAGCTCAAGCTGAGAAGTTGTTTGTTGCAGATGTAAAGAAACATATTAATGATATAAGTGAAAAATATATAATACCTGGAGAAACGAGTGATGAGGCAATTATGTTTTTACCAGCGGAAGCTTTATTTGCAGAGATAAATGCATATCACCCTGAATTACTTAATTATGCATATAGTAAAAAGGTATGGATTACTGGACCTACAACCCTTATTAGTACGTTATCTATTATTAGTATGATTTTAAAAAATATGGAAAGAGATAAGTATGCTAAAGTAATCCATGAAGAATTAGCAAAATTAAGTATTGAATTTACAAGATATAAGGATCGTTGGGATAAGTTAGCAAGAAATGTTAAGACAGTAAATCAAAGTATTGATGAACTTCATACAACTAGTGAAAAGATAACTAAAAGATTTGCTGAAATTAATAGTGTTGATGTAGATAAGTTAGTAACAAAAGATGAAGAAAAAGTAACAATTGGTATGTAATTGTTACTTTTTTACTCTGTTTAGAATTGATTCTTGAACTTTTGTTGGTGATAGGGCATAGAAGTAAATAATACGATGTTCACGGTCAGTTTCTTTAACGCGAAGTTTTACTTTTGAGCCAATTATTATTCGGGTGTTAGTGCTTGAATTAAGCAACCATTTATTATTAGGATTATATTCAAAGTTACCATCATCGATATCATCAAAATAGACAATACCTTCGATGAGTTTTGGTGTTTTTACTATCATATATCTTGGTGTTATATCAGCAACATAAGCATCAAATTCATCATCACGATGGGCATTAATATAATCAACCATATAAAGCTTATTTGCCTCATATTCCGCTTTATCAGCACACCGTTCCATAATGCTTGCATGCTCACACACACGAGATAAATATTTTTTTATTTCTTCCATATCAGTGTTAGGGTCATAGAAATAATCAATGTTATCTAAAATTGTTTGAATAACTAAATCTAGGAAACGACGTATTGGGGAAGTTGTTTGGGAGTACGCTGCTAGTGCTAAGCCATAGTGTCCACGATTTTCGGTGCTATAATAAGCTTTTTGCATACTTCTTAATAAAAGACTAGATAATACGAAAAATTCTTCTTTAGTACTTAGACTTTGAATTATTTTTTGAATTACATGAGGATCATTCGTATTTTTAGCGGCTTCAAAACGATATCCGACATCTTTTATTATTTTTATTGCTTCGTTAATTTTATCTTTAAATGGGATTTCATGGTTACGATAGATGAATGTAAGTCCAAGATCTAACATATAATTTGCCATTCCTTCATTAGTTATAATCATAAAGTTTTCGATAAGTTTTTGAGCTTGGCCTTGTTTAGTTACTTCGACATCTTCAATATTTTTATCTTCATCAAGGATATAAGTTATTTCACTAGAATCAAAGTCAAGAGCACCATTTTTACGTCTTCTTTCACTAATTATTGTTGATAATTCTTGCATTAGTAATAATTCTTCAACAAAATCTTCATAACCTTCAGGGATTTGATTATTTTCTAAAAGAATATTAACATCTTCATAAGTCATTTTCTTTTTAGAATGAATTACGCTATCTACAATTTTGAAACTTACAATTTTACCAGTAGTATCAATTTCGATTAAAAAACTTTTGGCAAGGCGATCAACTCCCGGATTTAGCGAACATATACCATTAGATATCTTAGGGTGGAGCATGTGGGAAACAGAATCTATTAGATAAAGACTAGTAGTGTTTTGTTCAGCACGATTCCAAAGGGGAGATGCATACTTTATATAGTGGGCAACTGCTGCAATGCTAACATTAAGTAAATAATTACCATTTTCTAATTTTTTTAGTCCAACAGCATCATCCATATCTTTAGTGTGAGCTCCATCAATGGTAAATATTGTTTCATTTCTAAAATCCTCACGACCTCGCATTTCTTCTTCAGAAACACTTGATGGCGTATTAGCAATTTGTTTGAGTTCATCTGCGGTGTAGTGGATACGAAAACCATTATTATAACCAATTGCTGTAAGTTCAGCATCTAAATCGTCTTTATGACCAATTGTTTCTATATAATCGGCATCATATAGGCCTTCAAATTCTTCGGTTGAAACATCAACTAGAATGCGTGTTCCAAGAGGTAAGTCACTTAGTGTCATGTCTTTATCCGCTAGGCTTTTTAAACTCAGATGAATTGGAAATGTGTTATTGCCAACGACTTGGATTTTCTTTTTACCATCAATTTCAATTACTTCACAAATAACTTGGGAGTTTTCGCGTTTTAAAACTTTTTTAGGAACTAGATTTTTGTTTTCGTAAGTAAACACTACAGTATCAAATGGTAAGTAAGCATCGTATTCACTAGAAGTTAGATTTTTAATACCATTTTTTACATGAATATATTTAAATCCTTTTTTATTACAATATATTTTGGTGATAAAAAAATTAGAGGGAAATGCTATATAATGTTTATTTTCACTATATAGTTTTCCTTCTAATTCTAGAGTTTTTAAAGATTCTGATATTGCATCTTTATCATATTCTTTTACTTCAGTAGTTATTTCATCAATTGTAATAGAACCTTTTTTGTCAATTAAATCCATGATGCAGGCATTTAGAGGTTTTTTATTTGGTAGTGAGCCTTTGTAAAAGCGATTAAAATCATCTGGCACTAAATAGTTTTCACTGATTAGGGCATTTAGGGCATCAGATAAATCAGCACATTTTTGAGCATAATTGTCATGTTTCTTGCTAATTTTTAATTGCTTTTTTATATCTGATAAAGTTAAATATTCTTTATCAGTCCTTTCAAAAATACGTTCTAACTTTTCTCTCATAAGCTCACCTCTACTTTAAATATAAACTAGAAATACTAATTTGTAAATAGAAAATTTTTGGATAATAAAAAATTGTGATATAATAGTACTAGAAAGTAGTGATAATATGACTTTGTATTTAGTTAGTAATAATATGGTTTTAGAAAATATTTTATATGAAACTGATGAAACAGTAGAGGAAAAAAGAGTAAATCGGCCTTTATCTATCGAAGGAGAGAAGTGTGCTGTCAAGTTAGTTAAAAAAATTGATGCTAATGTAATATATTCTTCTGATTATGCTTCTGCTTTAGCTACTGCTAAATACTATGCAGAATATCGGGATTTGGTAATTAATATTAACTCTTTTTTGAGTGATGCAAAGATTGGTAAACTAGGTAATAGAAATATAAAAATGCTTAGATTTATGCAAGAGAGAGACTTTGATTTTAAGTTTAATGGGGGAGAGTCATTAAATGAAGTAAGTAGTAGAATGAATATTGCTGTTTCAAGATTACTTAAGAAAAATATCCATAAAAATGTAGTAATATTTACTCATAAAAGAGCAATAATGGGTTATTTATTAAAACATTTGGAACAAGGATTTAACTTGGATGATAGGTTGATACTTACATTTAATGATAAAGTAATTATTGATGATATAGAAAAAGATATAGATATTATAAAAGTTGATTTTGATAAAGATAAAATAGTAAATGTAGACATTATTGAATAAATGTGGTATAATATCCCTTGCATTTTTGCGAAAGGGGTATTTTTTATGAAAACAATAACGGAAAAAATGGATTATGATTTATTTAAAACTTTCTTTTTAGAAGGTAATTCTGAAAAAATGCAAATAATGTGGAGTAATATTTGTAAAAATCCGGGATTTTTAAGTGAAGGGATGCAAATTGATAATGTAACAAATGGTATGTGTCCATCATTTAGAGCTCCGATGATATGCTTTTTGATGCTTAGATATCCAGAATTAGTACCAACTGACTTATATGAAAAGTTAATAGATTTAGTAATTAGAAGAAAGGATGTTGCTAATTCTATATATGTTGGAGGTAATTACTTAGATTTCTTATCTTTAATATTAGTTAATCCTAATTGTAAGTTAGAAGATTATCAAAGGGAAATGATTCTTGGAATGATTCGTGATAATTATGGTATTGAAGAAGAAAAAAGGTATGTTTCATATGATGAGTTATTAGATATGGAAAGTCCAATGGTATCAAGATTAGTTTCTGGAGATTTAGAAGTAAATGTAAGTGAATATGAATATGAAGCGTTTAAAAATGGTGAAGTAAAACATCCAGAAATTGCTAGAAAATATAAAGATAAATTTGATTATCGAGCAAGTATTTTGGCAAATCCAAATTTTAGTGAAATGGAAAAAGCGTTTGTTCAAGATCACATGTATCGTGATGAAGAAGAATTTAAACAATTTATTAATTATTATACCAGTTTAATAGCATCAAAAAGTGGTTTAGATGATTTTGGAGTTTCTTATTTAAGTTCTATTACTGTAGATGAGTTAAGAGAACAATTTAAAAATGATCCAGAATTACTAAGTGAAGCATTGTTTGCAAAAAAGTTATTAGATAAACATTATCAAAAAGAAAATAAGTTAGTCAGAAGTGTAAATTAAGGAGGTAACTCCTTTTTTCTTTGGTATTTTTATGATATTATTAAAATGGTGATGATAATGAGAGAAAAAGTAAGTATTAATATTAGTGCAAGACATGTACATTTAACGAAAGAAGCACATGAAAAGTTATTCGATCATGAATTAACGGTTAGAAATCCATTAAATCAAATTGGTCAATTTGCAGCGAACGAGACAGTTACAGTAAAAACTTCAAAAGGGGTATTTGAAAATGTTAGAATAATTGGTCCTTTAAGAAGTTATAATCAAGTAGAAATATCTATGACCGATGCCAGAAAATTAGGTGTTAATCCTCCGGTAAGGAAAAGTGGAAATTTGGATGGTGCAGAAGTAGTTACTATTTGTACTGATAAGGGAGAAGTGCGTGAAGCTTGCTGTATTATTGCTGATAGACATGTTCATATGAATCCAGATAAGGCTAGAGAACTTGGTGTTGTTGATAATGAAGTTTTAAAACTAGCAATCTCTGGAGATAAATCGGGTGTAATTGATGTTCATGCTAAGGTAAGTGATGATGGATATTATGAAGTACATCTAGATACTGATGATGCTAATGCATTTTTAATTAAGCCTGGAGATACAGGAGAACTTAGTAAGTAATTTAGATTAAAGATTGATTTATCTTCAATCTTTTTTCTTGGCTTAAAATAAGCTTAATGATATAATTTAGTTAGATATTAAGGCTTACCTAGATTTTAGTTTTATTTATAATTTATATTTGGAGCAAAATACTTATGGAAAGAAGAACTTTGGAAACAAAGTAATCAATAGTAACAAAACATTACGCTATGATATTTATTAACACTTTGTTAAAAGACTAAAAGAGAAAGGTAGGTATATATGGAAAGTCAAAAATTAGAAACAATAACAAAGTTATTTGAAGGTAGTGAAATTAGAAGTATTTGGGATAGTGAGAAAGAAGAATACTATTTTAGTGTGGTTGATGTAATTGGAGCTTTGACTAATGCTAATATTCCTAGAAACTATTGGAGTGATTTAAAAAGAAAATTAAAAGAAGAAGGAAGTCAACTGCACGAAAATATCGTGCAGTTGAAAATGCGAGCACAGGACGGAAAATTAAGAGAAACTGATACGCTTGATACCAAAGGTATATTAAGACTTATTGAATCAGTTCCATCACCTAAAGCTGAACCATTTAAGTAATGGTTGGCATCTTTGGGTAATGAAAGAATTGATGAAGTATTTAATCCAGAGTTAGCAATAAATAGAGCAATTGATTATTATCGGAGTAGGGGTTATGATGATGATTGGATTGAAGCAAGACTTAAAGGAATAATGAACCGTAATAAACTTACTGATGTGTGGAAAAAAACGGGGATTACTGAAAGTTATGAATTTGGAATTCTTACTAATGAAATATACAAAGAATGGTCAGGAATGAGTGCTAAGGAGTATAAAGAATTTAAAGGTTTAAGAAAAGAATCATTAAGAGATAATATGTCTGATATTGAAGTGGCTTTAACCGATTTAGGAGAGATTGCTACCAGAGAACTTGTAAAAGAACATAAACCGTATGGTTTGAATGAAAATAAGAAAATTGCTAAGGCTGGTGGGGATGTTGCTAAAGCCGCTAAAGTAACTATGGAAGAAAAGTTAGGTAAATCTATTATTTCTAAACATAATAAACTTAGTTATAAATATATTGATGATTCTAAATTGATTGAATAACTAAATACTAGACAAATATTGCTATATGTGATAAATTAAACTAGAATTTTTGGTGATAAATATGAAATGGAATATTGGTAATATCGAGGTAAGAAATCAAGTTTGTTTAGCTCCGATGGCAGGAGTATCAAACCCTACTTATATGAAAATTTGTGAAGATATGGGTGTTGGATATGTAGTTAGTGAACTTATTAGTGCTGAGGCAATAGTGCGAGATAATAAAAAAACTTGGGAAATGCTTGAAGGAATAGAAAATTTAAATATTCCTTACGCTATTCAGTTGTTTGGGGCAAGCCCTGAAGTTTTAGCGGCATCAGCAAAGTTAGTTAATGAAAGATATCCTAAGGCGATAATAGATATTAATATGGGGTGTCCTGTTCCAAAGATTGCTATTAAAAGTGGGGGAGGAAGTGCTTTACTAAAGGAACCTGAAAAAATACGAGATATAGTTAGAGCAGTAGTTGCAGCAGTAGATGTGCCAGTTACAGTGAAAATTCGTAGTGGTTGGGATGATGCTCATATTAATGCTACGAACGTTGCTAAAATAATTGAAGAAGCGGGTGCTAGTGCCATTTTTATTCATGCTAGAACTAGGGCTCAAGGATATAGTGGTAAGGCTAATTGGAATATTATCAAAGAAGTAGTTGATAGTGTAGGTATTCCTGTCATAGGAAATGGCGATATTTTAAGTTATAAAGATGCTAAAAGAATGCTTGATGAGACAGGATGTCAAGCCGTAATGATTGGCCGTGGTGTTATGGGTAACCCTTGGTTAATCAAAGAATGTGTAGAATATTTAGATAATAAAAAGTTGCCAGGTAGTATAACTTTTGATGAAAAAATAGATATGATGGAAAGACACTTAAATTCTTTAGTTAAAGATTGTGGAGAAAAAGGGGCAGTATTAGAAATTAGAGGGCATATACTAAATTATTTAAAATGTTTACCAGAAAATAAAGAAATAAAAAATGCTATATGTAAATGTAATAATAGTAATGATATTATAAATATTTTAGAAGAATATCGTTGTAATTTAAAAAAGATTTAGTTTGATTCAACTAAATCTTTTGCTATTTTATTGACAGGGCCAGCCCCAACAGTAATGATGAGGTCTTTTTCTTTGGCATGTTCTTTTAAATACGCAGTTATTTTTTCAAATGAATCTATGTATATTACATTAGGATTTTTTTCTTTTATTTTTTTAACTAGCATATCTTCACTAATATTAAATGTATTTATTTCTCTGGCTGGATATATTGGTGCAATAATAACATTATCAAAATTAGATAATACATCAGCAAATGCATTTAAATGCTCTTTGGTACGTGAATAAGTGTGTGATTGAAATATACAGTAATCTTTATTATGTTTAACTTTTTTTACAGATTCTAGAGTTGTTTTAATTTCCGTTGGGTGATGTGCATAATCATCATAGATGTATGCACCATTATATGTCCCTAAATATTCAAATCTTCTGCCAACGCCACGATATTTTTCTAAGGCATTCTTAATAGTATTTATATCTTCTATATAGAAGTGGGAAAGAGCAAATGCTGCAAGAGCGTTATAAGTGTTGTGTTTACCATTAATATTTAGGGATATAGATATTAAAAATTCTTGGTTATAATATAAATCAAAACTATAATGACCTAAATCATTTACAGTTATATTTTTAGCCATGTAATCGGCGTTATTATCAATTGCATAAGTTATTACTGTTCCATTGTATCCTGCCTCAACATCTAAAGAATTTGCATCATCATTATTTTTGACTAGGATACCATTTTCAGGTAGTAAATTAACATATTTATTAAATGACTTTTTAATATTATCTAAGTTTTTAAAGTAATCTAAGTGATCATTATCAATGTTGGTAATAATTATACCGGTAGGATGAAAATGAAGGAACGAATCGACATATTCGCATGATTCCATAATCAGATAATCTTTACTACCTATTTTGGTGTTACCATTAATTTCTGATAACATTGCTCCGATTTGGATGGTAGGGTTAAGATTTGCTTCTAAAAAGCACATTGATACCATGCCAGTTGTAGTGCTCTTGCCATGGGTTCCTGAGATACATAAACAGTTTTTATATTGTTTAGAAATTATCCCTAAAAATTCTGCACGTTCATAATTTTCTTTTTTTAGTTTTTTTGTTTCTATTCTTTCAGGATCATCTTCGTGAATAGCAGCTGTATAAACAATGATATCAGCATCCTTAATCATTTCTGGGTGATGACCAATTTTAATATTCATGCCATCAAGTGATAACTTTTCGGTAATCTGAGATTCTTGAATGTCAGACCCACTTACTATACCTCCGAGTGATTTTACAATCTCAGCAATACCACTCATACTTATACCACCGATACCAATAAAATGAATCTTTTTATTATTAAACATAATATGCCTCCTTAAACTTATTATATTATAACTATTATATTAAAAATGTGCAATAAAAAGGTAAAAATTGCTAAAATTTACATTGAGAAAAATGTTGTAAAATTCTTGATATGTAAAATTTACGAATTTTAATTTTTTCAAAAAAGTAAAAAAATGTCAAAAATGTATTTTTTTAATAAAATTTTGTTTTTTGGCTAAAATATGCCTTGAATTTACAATTTGTTCAAAAAATGAGTTTGAGAAAAATTAGGTAAAATCGGATAATTTGAAAATTTTGAAAATTTTGATTTTTGAAAAAATGATAGACATTTAAATAAACGTATACTATAATGAAAATGGAAGGAAGGTAGGGTGTTGTAAATGCCAAATTTAGAGGATGAATTTTTCGATACTATTAAAGTTGTAAAAAGAAATGGTTCCAAGGTAGATTTTAATGGTACTA
Organism: uncultured Bacilli bacterium; assembly: GCA_944332715.1. Classification (GTDB taxonomy): domain Bacteria; phylum Bacillota_I; class Bacilli_A; order RF39; family UBA660; genus Onthocola_B. The sequence goes on along the minus strand of CALVKN010000018.1, from coordinate 3,429 downwards.
AAATTGCGATGGCAATAAAAAAGGGCTTTGATAGTATTAAAGAAGATGCCGAAGATGGCGAAGAAAAAGCTAAATATGAATCCGCAGATATTCAGAAAGTATATCAGGATGTTATCGATGTAATAAAGAAAGATTACAAAGATAAAGAAAGAATTAAGATTGAAGAAATTCAAGATATTATTGAAGATACTTTGAAGAGTGATGGATATCAAGATGTTTATGAAAGTTTTTCCGATTATCGGGAAAAAAGAGCACAGTCAAGAGCTGCTTTTACAGAAGACAAAAGAAGTCATAAGTTTTTAAAAACTTTGGAAGGATTAGCTTTAAAAAGTGCTGCTGAAGATGATACTAAAAGAGAAAATGGTAATATTGATGGTAACTCAGCAATGGGTACAATGTTACAATTTGGTTCTAATGTATCAAAAGAGTTTTCTAAAACATACTTGATGAAGAAAAAGTTTGCTGATGCTCATGATGATGGTTATATTCATATACATGATATGGATTTCCTAGCAATGGGTACAACAACATGTATGCAAATTGATTTGGATAAGTTATTTAAAAATGGTTTTTCCACAGGCCATGGACATTTAAGAGAACCACAAGATATAATGAGTTATTCAGCACTAGCAGCAATTGCTATTCAATCAAATCAAAATGATCAACATGGTGGTCAAAGTATTCCAGCATTTGATTATTATTTAGCACCAGGTGTATTAAAAACATTTAAGAAAATGCTAAAAAATATGATTAAGGACTATATTGATTTAGAAGATATTAATGATTTTATTAATCCTAATGTTTTAGAAAGAGAAATTAGTAAGATTAATACAATTGATATTGGTGTAGAATACTTTGAAAAGTTCTATAAAGATTCAGAACTATTAAAAAGAATGTTTGAAATGTCTATCAATAAAGCAAGAGAAAAAACTGATAAGAGAACATATCAAGCAATGGAAGCATTTGTCCACAATTTAAATACAATGCATTCTAGGGCAGGAGCACAAGTACCATTTTCTTCAATAAACTTTGGTACAGATACATCAAGTGAAGGAAGAATGGTTACGAAAAACTATATGCTTGCTGCAGAAGCAGGACTTGGTCATGGAGAAACTCCAATATTCCCAATATCAATATTTAAAGTAAAAGAAGGAGTTAACTATAATCCTGAAGATCCAAACTATGACTTATTTAAATTAAGTTTAAGGGTGTCAGCAAAGAGATTGTTTCCTAACTGGTCATTCTTAGATTCAAGTTTTAATAAACCATATTATAAACCAGACGATTATCGGACAGAAGTTGGTTATATGGGATGTCGTACTAGAGTACTTGGTAATGTAGTAGATCCTGATAAACAAATTACACCAGGTAGAGGTAATTTATCATTTACTTCAATGAATTTACCAAGATTAGGTATTAAACATGGTATTGTTGGAGCTAATGCATTAGATAAGGCTGACATGAAGGGTTTCTATGAAGAACTTGATGAACTAATGGATTTAGTAAAAGATCAATTGTTAGAAAGATTCGATGTTCAATGTAATAAAAGAGTTTATAATTTCCCATTCTTGATGGGACAAGGGGTTTGGATGGATAGTGAAAAATTAAAAGAAACTGATAAAGTTAAAAAGGTATTAAAGCATGGTACTTTATCAATTGGCTTTATTGGTCTTGCCGAATGCTTGAAAGCATTAATTGGTAAACATCACGGAGAAAGTAAAGAAGCACAAAAGTTAGGTGAAGAAATAGTTTCTCACATGAGAAAAAGATGTGATGAATATTCAGAAAAATATAATTTGAACTTTACATTGCTAGCAACTCCAGCAGAAAGTTTGAGCGGTAGATTTGTAAATATCGATAGAGATATCTATGGTAAGATTCCTGGAGTAACTGATAGATCATATTATACAAATTCGTTCCATGTACCAGTATATTATAATATTTCAATAGCAGATAAACTTGCTATTGAAGGCGTATATCATAAATATACTAATGCTGGACATATAAGTTATATTGAACTTGATGGAGACCCATCAGATAACTTAGATGCTTTTGAAAGTATTGTAAGAATTATGCATGATAGTGATATTGGATATGGAGCAATTAACCATCCAGTAGATAGAGACCCTGTTTGTGGTTATGTTGGAATTATTAAAGATGTCTGCCCAAGATGTGGTAGAAGAGCTGGGGAAGGCGTAAGTGTAGATTTATTAAAAAGATTAGAAGGGAAGGAATAATATTATGAAAAATGAAAATAAGGTAACGGAAGAAGTAAAAAAAGAAAGAATGACTGGTGAAGGAGTAGGTTTTGAAAGTATCAGAAGAATAACTGGATACCTAGTTGGTACTGTTGAAAGATTCAACAATGCTAAAAGAGCGGAAGAACATGACCGTGTTAAACATACTTTTTCATCTTGTTCTTGCAACGAATAATTAGACTTAAAGCACTTTAAAATGGTGCTTTTTTTCTTGCAATGAATTTATATTTATAATATAATTTAGTTAGATGATAGAAGGAGATTAGTTATGGAAGATAAAAGAAATGCGGTATTAATGACAGTTATTGCTGTAGTAACTTTATTACTTTGTGTTATTGGAGCAACTCTAGCATATTTTCAAGCTCAAGGGGGAGTAAGTGTTCAAGCTAACGTTAATGTAACTACTAATACAACAGATAACCTATCATTTTTAGTAGGAAATCCAATTAGTTTTTCAATAACTCAAGATAATTTTGGCTTAGGCATGGGAAATAGAAGTGGTTCAACTACTGCAACAGCAACTTTGACTGCTAATAACGCAACAAATACAGCAACAGAAAATTATTATATATATCTTGATATTTCTAATAACAGTTTTGTTTATACAACTGATACTAATCAAGCTGAAATGTTACTTAGAGTAATAGATCCAACTGGTGCAGAAGTAACGAGTATCGATGGTTTAACGCAAGTAACTAGTGGGGAAGTTACAGGATTTGATATAACAACATCTACAGGACTAATAACAATTGCTGATAATTATGAAATAACTGCAACACCACAGGCTACTCAAGAGTGGACAGTTGAAATAGTGTTTGTTAATTTGGATACAGATCAACAAGAAAATACGGGTAAAACATTTAGTGCTGAATTGTTAATTCAAAGAAATGCATTATAGTAGATGATATAAGGATCAAATAAAAATTGATCTTTTTTTTGTGAAACTTATGTGAAAAAAAAGGAAATCGGGTATTTCGAGGACAATAATATAGCGAAAGGAGGTAAATATGCATGTTACGGAATGCCCAACAGTTGGTGACTTAACAGAAGATGCCAGTTTCAAGTTTTTCTTTAAAGACCCAAGTCTTAAATCGTATGTTGCAACCATTATATCAGATATGCTTAATTTAGATTTTGATTATGTTTTCGAAAACATGAAATACTTAGATAT
>CALVKN010000017.1 GCA_944332715.1 uncultured Bacilli bacterium | reverse complement strand
TTATGCTATAATAATCCCAAGGAAAGGGATAAATACCGCTATATATTAATGCTTGATGAAGATAAAGATAACCTAGATTTATTTTATCCAAGTGATGATATAGTAAGTATTTATAAAGGTGAATTAATGCGACTTAATAGTGACGCTGATTTTGTTTGGGATATAACTGAAGAAGAAGATGCTCAAAAACTATTTAATACTAGAATGTATTTGGCTGAAAAAGAAGGCATGGAAAAAGGCATGAAAAAAGGCATGGCTCAAGGACTGGAAAAAGGCATGGAAAAAGGAATGGCTCAAGGAATTGAGCAAAATAGAATAGAGATGATAAAAAATTTCTATAAAATAGGCGCTTCAATAGAGGACATAGCCAAAGCTAGTAATTTAAGTGTAGAAGAAGTAAAGAAAATAACTGATTCAAAGTAGATATTTATAATTATAAGGGCAAACATATTGCTCTTTTATAGTGCAAAAAAACTGTAAATATTTACAGCATATTCGTTTATTTATTTTCTTTGTTCTTTTCATATTCTTCAATGTATATCTTTAAAATATAAACCATTTGAGCATTAATACTTCGTTCTTCTTGTTCACTAATTTCCTTTAATTTATCCCATAATTCTTCTGAAATTCTGATTTGACTATTAATCATGTTTATCTCTCCTCTTAATTTTTTTTACAGATTTGTAGGTAATCATCCAACAAATTATGAAGAAATATTAGAAATACTTGAATCTTTTTAAGAGAAAACATAATACTTTAATGTTATAAAAAATGGAAAATGACAAATTTTCCATTTTTCTTATCTTTAAATAATTGTATTATCTTTGATTTTTTGATATACTAATTTATAGTAAAGGAAGGTTGCTAGTATGCAAGAAACTTTAAATGAGACACCTAAATCAAATAATGTTTTAGATATAATAAAGACTCCTTTTATTGTTTTATATAACATTTTTGCTTATGCAGGTGTTGGTATCAAAGCAACATTCTTTGATTTATGGGTAAATTTATATAATGGTGCAAGCTACCAAGTAGATAAAACATACAGACACACTAAACAACAATTCATGGAAGAAGAAGATAAAATCTATGAAATGACCAAAAAGAAACCTAAAAAGGAGAAGGTTTATAAATATAGTGCTAAAACTCTAGCAAAACTTGAACAAGAAAAGAAAGAGTTAATGCTTGATTTGCAAAATGCCGGTGCAACAAGAAGTAAAGTTCCTCACGTTTATTTATATAAAGTAAGGGATGCCAGCGGTAGAATTATCACTGGTACAATGAATGGGTTAAGTAAACTTGATATAAATTCCTACCTTATAAATGAAGGGTATGATATTTATAGTATTAAGACTTCCCCATTTATTGATTTTGTCTATAAAGATTCAAGTTTTATGGGTAAGAAAATGTCTACCAAAGACTTAATTTTCTGGCTAACTCAACTATCTACATATATTAAAGCAGGATTGACATTAAACGAATCGATAAAAATTCTTACTAGCCAAATGAAGGGAAATAAGGCAAGAACTACAGCATTTAAAGCAATTTCTTATGAACTTACTTTAGGAGAATCTTTCTCTAGTGCTTTAGAAAAACAAGGAACCATGTTTCCAGCATTGCTTATCAATATGATTAAAGCAGCTGAAGCGAGTGGTACTTTGGTGGAAACCCTCGATGATATGTCCAATTATTATACAGAAATAAATGAAACAAGAAGACAAATGGTCAGTGCTATGACTTATCCTACAATAATTAGTATATTTGCTATTGGTGTTGTAATTTTTATATTAAGTTATATTGTTCCTCAATTTACAGACATCTATGCTCAAAATGGTACAGAAATAACTGGTATAACTAAAATAGTGGTTGATGCAAGTGCCTTTCTTAAAAATAATTATATGGTTTTAATTGGAGTGATATTATCAATTATCGTAACAATTATTGTATTATATAAAACTGTTAAAGCATTCAAAACAACTATTCAAATATTTTTAATGCATATACCAGTTATTAAAAACGTTATCATTTATAACGAACTTACAATATTTTCTAAAACATTTGCATCACTACTACGTAATAACGTATTTATTACAGATAGTATGGATATTTTAAGTAGAATTACTAATAATGAAGTATATAGAGCCATTCTTTACCGTACTATAAACAACATTATTAAGGGTGAAAAAATATCTGAAGCCTTCAAAGATCACTGGGCAATACCTGATGTAGCATATTACATGATAGTTACTGGTGAATCAACCGGAGACCTTGCTAATATGATGCAAAAAGTAAGTGAATATTATCAATTATTACATAAAAACATTATCAATAACTTAAAATCATTTATTGAACCAATCATGATTTCTTTCTTAGCAATCATTGTTGGGGTAATCATTATTGCAGTTATTGTTCCAATGTTTGATATGTATGGTCAAATTTCGTAAGACTAGGGGGATTTATGGCAGTATTAATATTTTTCATCGGTGCAATAATGGGATCATTTTACTTAGTTATTGGTACAAGACTTCCAAAAGGAGAAAATGCCTTAAATAGCCGAAGTAAATGTGATTCTTGTGGTAAAACTTTAAAATGGTATAATTTAATACCTATTTTTTCTTATATATTCCAAAGAGGTAAATGTACTTTTTGTCATAAAAAAATCGCTATTGAACATTTAATTGTTGAAGTTTCTACCGGATTTCTTTTCTTATTTACGTATTATTATGTACCAATGGGCTATGACTTTTATGTCGGTTTAATTATTAGTTCTTTACTTATCATAATATTTGTAAGTGATTTTAAATATATGATTATACTAGATTCACCCCTTATTATATCTGGTATTTTAGTAATTATTTTAAAATTAGTTTTTTTGGGTGCTCGGGCAACTCTAATAAGTATTGCATCAGGTATTGCTTTATTTTGTGTAATGCTATTATTATTTCAACTAGGAAAACTCTTATTTAAAAAAGATGCCTTGGGTGGGGGAGACATTAAACTTGCCTTTATCATTGGGTTAATTCTTGATTTTAAATTAGGCTTAACAGCAATAATACTATCCACTTTTGTAGCTCTTCCATATGCCTTAGCATCCCTAGAAATTAAAAAAAACAATGAATTTCCCTACGGGCCATTTCTTGTAGGTTCATTATTCATTGTCTTTTATCACTATGATAAATTTCTAATGTTACTAGATTTTCTTTTTCACTTTTAAAGAATATAAACAAGTAAACCAATTACTACACTAGCAACCATTAAAAATAACATAATCCAAACCGCAATCTTTTGGGCTTTTTTATTCATATCTAATCACTCCTTAAATATATAACAATAATTTATCATATTTTCTGCTTTTTTTCAATATACTTAAGTGGTGATAATATGTGGACAAGCCTAAACAAAAAGTTTTATCTATTCTTAAGTATTATATTTGTTATCGGTTTAATATTAGGAGTAATATTCTTAATATATCTAGATGAAGCTAGTAAAGATATATTATTTTTAAACATAAATGAATGGCTCCAAGGAATAAGTAACTCTAATATCAATAATATAGTTTTACATATAATTATGCTTTCTTCTATGTTTTTACTAAGTATATTTCTTATAGGTATTCCCTTTGTTTTATTCTTTGCCTTTTATAATGGCTTTAGTGTAGGTTTTACTGTAACTTCTCTTATATCTATTTTTGGTATTAAGGGTTTATTATATGGCATAATTTATGTAATCATTACTAAAGGTATTTATTTATTTTTCTTAAGCATAATTATAGTTAGTTTATTAAGAGTAAGTTTAATTATTTTAAAAAGTATATTTAATAAAGAAAACATCGATAAAGAAAAGTTAGCATTATTACTCAAAAAAAATCTTATTTGTATAGCTATTATCTTAATTAACGATATTATTTTATATTTTTGGGGCACAAACCTAATTACTATCTTTAATTTTTTGCTTAATTAATGTATACTTAGTATGTGATGTGTTATGGAAAAAGTTATCGTTGGTATAAGTGGGGGAGTGGATTCTGCTGTTGCAGCACTGCTTCTTAAAAATGAAGGCTATGAAGTTGAAGGTTTATTCATGCGTAATTGGGACTCTACGATTAATGGGGACATTTTAGGTAACCCAAATAGTGTAATGGATATTTGTCCTCAAGAACAAGATTATAATGATGCCCTAGAATTATGTAAGTCTCTGGGCATTAAACTTCATCGTGTTGATTTTGTTAAAGAATACTGGGATTATGTATTTACCTACTTTTTAGAAGAACTAAAAAAGGGGAGAACACCTAATCCTGATTTGTTGTGTAATAAATTCATTAAGTTTGATTTATTTATTAGGGAAGCCAAAAAACTTGGAGCTGATTATGTAGCAACAGGGCATTATGCTAGAATTAAAAATGGTAAATTACTTAGAGCAGTAGATTTAAATAAAGATCAAACATATTTTCTAGCAGATGTACCACCACAAAATTTTCGTAACGTTTTATTTCCTATCGGAGATTATACTAAACCAGAAATAAGAAAGATTGCTGAAGATAATAATTTGAATGTTGCTCACAAAAAAGATTCAACTGGTATCTGTTTTATTGGGGAAAGAAACTATCAAAAATTTATTGAAAACTATCTAAAACCTAATCCTGGTCCAATTGTTGATGTTGAAACAAAGGAAGTAATTGGTACTCATACAGGTCTAATGAATTACACTATTGGACAAAGAAGAAATGTTGGAATTAGTGGTAACGAACAAAGACACTACGTCTGTGGCAAGAGTGTTAAAGACAATATTTTGTATGTGGCCTTTGGTGAAGATAATAAATATTTAATATCGGATGAATGTGAAATAGAAAACGTAAACTTTATCTCCGGATTGCGCCCTACATTTTGTACCGCTAAATTTAGATACCGCGATACTGATCATGCTGTCGAATTGGAATACTTAGAAAATGGTAATATAACAGTTAAATATCCTGGCCTTGCTAAGGCCGTTACCCCTGGCCAAGCATGTGTTTTATATTTGGGAGAAGAATGCCTAGGTTGTGGTTTTATTAAAACAGTCAAAAAAGACAATGCTAATTTGTGGTATTTACAAAACTAGTCTTGATTTTAAGTGTTAAGTTATGTATAATAAAAGTGTAAATAAAAGGAAGTAGTGATTATTATGGATAGACTAAATGAATTATTGCAAGAACTTGGATTATCAAAAGTCAAGTTAGCCAAATACTTAGGTGTAAGTCGTCAAATGGTATATAATTATCTAGTATTAGATAGCCTAGATAAATGGCCTAAAGAAAAGAAAGTATTGTTACTCCAACTTCTTGATATAAAAGATGGTAGCGATGAATCAATTAATAATATAGTTGTTGATACAGAATACCTAATGGGAGTAGAAAAACGCCTAAATTCTGCTATAAAAACACCTAATACGTTAGATGCCTGTGTTGAATTTAATGGCCTTACTAAAGAAAATAAGACTCTTTTAAATGATTTTATCTTCTTGCTTAAAGAAAAATTAGAAGATGATGATGCATCTCAAGGTGCTAGTGTAAGATATATGTATTACATGTTGCAATCAATGGATAATATTCCCGAAATTAAATATATTTTAGGGTATATGGCTAAGAGTAATGGATTCATTAAACCTGATGAATTTGCTTTTGATGAAGACAAGCAATTCATTTTTGAAGGAATCCTTTATTCGGCCTTAACTCTTTATAATAATGGAGGAGCAAGTAAAAGTAAACTTGCTGAAAGCCATAAACGCTTTATTCAAGAAATAGAACAAAAAAATGAAGAAAAATTAAGTAGAACTCAACAACTTAATACTGTAAAAATACAAGCCCTAAGAGAACTTGGTTATAATGATATAAATGCAAGTAATGCATCAGAAGTATTTGAAAAAATTGCTGAAATACAATCTAGAAAAGTATAATGGGGTAGTAGTGATGAGTAAGAAAAGTGATACAAAGAAAAAACTGAGTAAAAAGGGCTTAATTATTGGATTAGTAATAATAACCATTTTAATAATTATTTTAATAGTTGTTTTAGTTATTAGAAGTCGTTCTTTAGATCCTGAAAGCAAATTAGTTACAGAGATTTATAGTTATCTTGGCAATAACGATCTTGAAGTATGCAGCGGCCTTGCAACATATGCTGATGATACAGTTACTTATGATGATTTAGAAAATGCCATGCGTATTTGTACAGCATATAGTCTATTAGAATTAGATGATTCAGCAATGCTTAAAGTCGACAAGACTCAAAAAAATAATACTTGTACAGTTGGAGAAAGTGATAACATAACGTTTGCAACAGATAATTATGAAGATGATATATGTACTCTTACTAAGGTATCAAGTGAAGAAGTAAATGCTCAATATGAAAAAATGTATGGTAAAAGTATTGAAAACTATGAAACATTCCAATATAATGAAACAACTATCTGCCAGTATGATGCCGGATATTACTATTGTGGCTTAGCAGAGGAATATACAGCAACATTCGGGGGTGAACCTCATACTTATAGGACTATCAGAAATGTAACTGAAAGTGATGATGAAATAATTATTTATGATTACTTTCTAAAAGTAGTTAATAATGAATGTTACACATCATATACTGGATCAACTTTAATTGATGAGTGCAGTGATAACTATAACGAAGATGAGGAAATGACTTATAGTTTTATTAAAAAATATGGAACTCTTTATAAACATACATATCAAAAATCCGGAGACAATTACTACTGGGTAAGTAGCACTCCATCTAAATAACTAGTGCTGAGGCATTAGTTTTTTAATGACTAACATTAATAAAAATGATATAATTAAATTATAGTATTAAAGAGGTAGTTAAATGAAGAAAAATAAGTTGTATGGATATGATGTTCAGAAAATCGAAAGAGTAAAAGTAAATGAAGTTGCTAATATTAAAAGTGACGAAGGCTTTGAAATGACCGGAGAATTCTATGATATATTAGGTGATGAAAAAAAGAAGAAAAAGGGCAAGAAAAAAAGTCATGTTTTTACAATATTAATTATATTTTTAGTTATATTTGGTATCGGTGGTTTAGGTTTTTTTGCCTACATCAAAGTTTATTTTACTGCAGATAGATTCTTAGATAATATTGCTAAAGATTATAACACTTATATAGAAAACTTAAATATTAATGCTAATTATGAACCATATAATTTGGATGAAGGATATGAATTAAGTGGAGAGTTTAACTTTACATCTAACATGCCCATTTATGAGAATTTAAATACCTTAAATTTTATATATGATACATATTTTGATTTTTCTGAAGAAAAGGCCTATTATGATTTAGCACTAGATCACGATAGTGAGGTCCTATTAAATGGGGAAATGTATATTGATAAAACTAATTTTTATTATAATTTTCCGCAAATTTTTTCAAGAACACTTTATACAAATTCTGAAGAAACTCCATTTACAATGAATACAAGTGATATAGATATAATTAAACTTTTGGAGGTTCCTAAATATTTCTTAGAAGCTTTAGAATATGCAGATAAAAATACAATTAATAAAGGCCTTACTAATATATATCGTTATGAAATAAATGATAGTAATAAAGAAACTATAATAAATAAATTTAAAGATTTAATAAAAGATAATGACTTTGTGTATCTTATCATTTCTTCAATGTATGGTGATGACTGGTTAGATAATATTACTCTTGAAAACCTAACATTAGAAATTGAAGTAAATGTCATTACACAAGATATTGTAAGTTTCACCTTTAATGGCTATGAAGATTCTTTTCATGGTTTGTGGGAAACTGATAATAAATTCCGTGTTACTGATTCTGCGGGTGATTATATCGATATTGATATCTATGAAGATAGATGTAACATAACATTTATAGTTGATGGAGCATCATATAGCCAAATAAATACAACTTATAATGAAAATGAAATAAATATTAGTATTATTATAGAAGATATCACTCTCGAAATAAATTTAACTGCAAATAATGATAATAGTAGTAATATCTATGCTAATATGACTTATCTTGATACAAGTATTATCTTAAATTTAGATACAACTACTCAAAATGACAAAATAAATGCATCTGGATCTATTAATATTGAATATGCTGGAGCAACCCTTGGCATAGAATTTGATACTAGTGCCACATTTGGTGTTAGCGTACCAATAAAAAAATATGATGACTATGTCGATGTTGAAAAATTAGCTGAAGAAGAGGCTAATGAAATTGCTGATGGCTTAAATGAATTCTTAAATAATTTACCAGACGAATTAACCTACTTAATTTTAATAGGAGTTTCTCCCGAAGAACCAAGTGAAGAAATAACAGAACAAACAGTATAAAAAGAATGGTGGTAATAATGAACAGTGAAATATTAATTATAATTCCGGCGTATAACCCGCCAATAAAACTTTTTGATGCCTTACTTGAAAAATTAGATGGAGCATTCAAAAACATTTTAGTAATAAATGATGGATCAGATGAATCTTACGATAAATATTTTAAAAAATTAGAACGAAAATGTCACGTTTTAAGACACGAATATAATATGGGGAAGGGGAAGGCCATTAAAACCGCTTATAGTTATGCTTTAGATAATTATAAAGGCATTGCCTCTTATGTTGTGATTGATTGTGATAACCAACATGATGTTGAAGATATGATAAAATGTTGTCAAAAATCGATTGAAAACCCCAATAGTCTGGTTATTGGAGTTAGAGATTTTTCTCTTGATAATGTCCCATTTAAAAGTAAATTTGGTAATACTTTAACTCGCAACATCTTTAAATGGCTATTTAACAAAACAATTAGTGATACCCAAACTGGTCTTAGAGCAGTAACTCCTGAAGTGGCTAAAAAACTCTTAAATATCCCTGGAGAAAGATATAACTATGAATTAAAATGCTTAATGACTTGTTGTGAAGAAAATATCCCCATTATTGAAGTTCCAATCAAAACAATATACATAGATAATAATAAAGAATCTCGCTTTAATCCTATAAATGATTCTATACTAATCTATAAAGAATTCATAAATTACTATTTAAGGCTATTTATACCCTATATAATAAGTTTAATTACATTCTTATGTATATTTTACTTACTAAACTCTAATGATGATTTAAAAGCCTTAATTTTGACTAATTCTATATCTGGTATAATAAATATCATATTTAACGTATTAATGAATTATAAAAATATTTATATCCATAATAATATAGGTAATAATTTAGTATATATTTTAAAAAAGGTTCTTAAATATTTTATTGCAGGTTTCTTTATATATATTCTATATAATCTATTAAATGTAAATTTATTATTAAGTAAGGTATTAATAGATATATTATTAACTATAATAATTTATATAATATTTAGAAATGTAGGTTTTAATAGTGAAAAAAAGAACTAATATAATTATTATAGCCATACTAGCGTTACTATTAATTATTGAAGCAATACTTGTTAAAACAAATTGTTTTACACATATTGATAATTATATTTATAGTCATGTTAGTAAACTAATTAACCCAATAAATACGAATATATTTAAATTCTTTTCTTTCTTTGCTTCAGACATATTTGTTATTATTTTATCTTTATTTTTACTCATGCTATCATTTTTTACCAAAAAGAAGGGTAGAGGAGTAGGGTTCGTCTTTATTTTGCTTCTTACAGTATTATTTAACCAAGGATTAAAGTTAATTATTGCTCGTGATAGACCAAATATTAACCAAATAGTTACAGAATCAAATTATAGTTTTCCAAGTGGACATACTATGATTATTGTAGTGATATCTGCTTTACTTTTATTTTACATTTGGCAAGGGAAGGGGAAGAAACACATAAAAGTAATTATAACAATACTTATATGTTTACTAGCCTTATTAGTAATGCTTAGTAGAATATATTTGGGAGTTCACTATTTTAGTGACATCATCGGTGGTATTACTGCATCAAGTCTATTACTATCTATAGTTTATTACTACTACACTTTTAAGTATAAAGTCCCCTACTTCCGTAAAAATAACTAAATAGGGGATAAATAACCTTATTTATATATAAATATAATGATTACGCGCGTATTATAACCTTATTTATATTTAATAATAAGGTTATAAAAAAACATTATTCATAAAAATTAAAGTAAATTTAAATTAAATTAAATAATTTTTAATTTGAATCAAATTAAATTTGATTTATATGACACATAATATTGTATTAAACTCATGAAAAAAAAATACAATTATCAAATGTAGAATAAAGCAAGAGAAAGATCATTAAATTTCAGTCAAAATACCGGTTTCAATATTTATAAATAATATATATTATGTTAACTTAATCTTGGAAAACAATTCTAGATGGTTTATTATTAATATAATATTATTTATACTTTTTTGTATTATTTATTATATCTATTATTCTTGTCTTAATTACTTTGGTATTATTTACTGTTTATTATATATATATTCAAATTATTTAATTATAACAGTAAAATATTAAGTAGTACTAGCACTACCCCACTAGCAAGACCTAAATACAATGCTTTATTTTCTTTATATTTTAATGATTCTGGTAATAATTCTTGAATTGATAAAGTAATCATTAAGCCAGCAACAATAATAAGAATAATACTAATCATCATTTCCGATATATAATTTTTTAAGAATATAAATGCTAGTATTGCCCCGATAGGTTCAGCCATACCAGATATAAAAGCATTTCTAAATGCTAATCTTTTATTTTTAGTAGAATAATATATTGGTACTGCGATACTTATGCCCTCAGGTATATTATGAAGCATTATCGCAGCAGCAAGTTTTATTCCTAAATTAATATCTTGATAACTGCTCAAAAATGTTGCAATACCTTCCGGTAAATTATGTAAAATTAATACGATCATATTAAGTATTCCTAAACGATATAAATCTTCACTTTTCGTTTCTCTTCTAATAAGCATGCTTAAAAGTGTTATAAAGATATAACTAATTAAGAAGGCTACAACTAGTAATATAATCGATTTAGACATGCCATAAACACTAAAATATTGATAAAATGACTCTGGTATAAGATCAAAAACACTAATACCAATCATAATAGATATGGAAAAAGCCAGACAAAACGCAATAAACTTATTATATTTACTTTTTTCTATCTTAAAAAATATCGATAAAGCCCCGATTAGAGTAGAAAGTCCTGCAATTGTAGATACTAAGAGTGGTATTAATGACTCATTCATTTTAATCCCCTACTCTAGTATATTTATTTAAAATTTATTTTATACCCAAAGAAAAACCAATTATTTGATTAAAACAATTGGTTTCTTGCGACTTAAACTAATCGTTGGAACTATTAAACTAACAAATATAACTATAATAATAATTCCTATTAAATAGATTACAGTACTACTATTAAATAACATAAGATGAACGAATATACCCATTTCATTACTTAAGAAAGCGTTCATAAATATTATACCAGCAATAGAAAGTATAGTAGCTAAAACTAATGTAATAATACCTATTAATAAACTTTCTAAGAAAAATACTCTTACGACATCACTCGTCTTAGCCCCAATTGCTCGAAGTATTCCAATTTTCTTTCTATTTTGCTTAGTACTGCTACTAATAAATAGTGATAGAAGTATTGCTGCAAATGCTAAGAAAAAGGCTACAATATACCAAATTATCTTATTGATACTATTTAATACACCAGTTATATCATTTATTTTATCAGTATAATCAGTTATAAGTCTATATGAGTAATCATTATTACTAAAGTCATCCAATATCTCTTTAACCTTATCAGGATTATCCTCATTAAGTAAAACTCTCCATACTACATAGTGATCTATCATATATTCAGCAAAATCTACACTATTTAAATACAAAGCAGGATTAAAAAGTCTAATTCCTTTAATTGTTAAATTGTAAGTCTTAGTTTCATTATCTTTATAAGGATTAGTAAGAGATACTTCTATAGTACTACCAATAATATTATTTTTATTTATAAAATCAAGATAATAATTATCGATATATTCTTGGGTAAGCATTTCAGGGTTATCACTTTCCGCATATAAGTGCATTAATTCATCATTAATCTCTGGATAGATACGATCTATCACTTCTTTTTCTATAATTACTTCGCCAGAATTTAAAGTCATATTTTCCACAAAAGAATTCCCATCATAAATACCATTTTTAGCAAAAGAATCATTTTCATAAACATTAACGCTATTAACTTCATCCACTATCTCAATATTATAAATGTTGTAATAATCTTTTCCATTATAATTAACCTTAAAATCAAAAAAATCATAGTCTAATCGATTGTTATCTATAAATGTTGTTACTTCAAAAAAGTTATCATTTACAATCATTTTAGATAAATTGTCATTAACATAATTACTATATTCTTTATATAACTCACTAGGTTCTCTTTGCATCTTATTATAGTCTTCAGTCTTTAAACTATCATATTTCGTAATATTATCATCTTTTAATATACCTTTAATTTTAAAATGAGTATAAAAGTTAATATATATTGTTTTGTCAATTAATTCATCTATACTATTAATTTCTATTGTTTTTCCTTCATAAAATTTATATTCTTCATTATATTCTGGAGTTACATAACCATATTCTAAATAATACTCAGCTAAAATTTCACTAATTATTATTTCATTTGCTTCCGTTGGAATACTACCTATAAGATCTAATTCACTAAGTTCTTCCTCATCCATCGTAGTAACATTTATATCATTACTCATAGCCTGAACAATAGTATAATAATAGGCATTATCTTCATCAATTGAAAATGGATCAAATGTATTATATATACCTAATGGATAGTTTGCACTATCAATGTGCCCAATTGCTTCACTATCTGGATATTTATTAGTTATCTCTAAAACCTCGCTAGGATAAATTGTATGAAACATATTAGTTGTTGTATAACTATATTTATTTATCTCCATATTATAGTTATTATCATGCTCCATTGCCTCAACATGCACTCTATTCATATCTATATCTACTAAATTAAATGAAAATGCTAAAAGAGCAAAAGCAACACTAGTAATTAACGATGTTAATACTAATCTAAATTTTTTGCGTTTGATAAATCCAAAAGCAAGTTTTAGTGATTTAGTAATACTTATGTGTCTTGGATTAATGTTAACAGTTCTTACATCATCAAATATCGAAGTTTTAACAGTATTTTCTGTAACACTTCCATCAACTAACTTAATGATACCATCACCATATTTGACTGATGCTTCAGTATCATGTGATACCACAATTACCAAATGGTTATAAGAAAGACTCTTTAATATCTTAAATATTGCTTCACTATTTTCACTATCTAAGTTTCCTGTTGGTTCATCAGCAAGAATTATACTAGGATTTTTTACTATTGCTCTTGCTATAGCAACTCTTTGTTTTTCTCCCCCAGATAACTCACTTATCTTTCTTGCTTTTAATTCATTAATACCTAAACTAGTTAATAATTCATCAATATTAGCAGTTTTATCTCTAATTAAATCTAAGGCAAGTTCAATATTTTCATATACATTTAACTCATCAATCAAGTCAAACTCTTGAAATACAAAACCAATTTCCTTACTACGGTAAGTAGTTTTATCTATTTCTCTAAATTTATTAGTGCTTTTGCCATTAATAATTACTTCACCATTAGTTGCATCTTCCAGTAAACCTAAAATATTTAATAAAGTAGATTTACCAGAACCACTCTTGCCATTAATGAAAAACAAACCAACATCAGGAAATTTAAGTGAAACATCTCTTAAAGCTACTGTTTCTTTTCCTTTCTTTTCTTTATAAATTTTATTAACATTTTTAACTTCAATCATTAGTCATACACCCTACTTTATATATAAATATTACCACAAAATATAATAAAAGAAAAGAGATTATATTTCTTTTAAATAATCTCTATATTTTAAAAATATTTTATCATTAGTTACATCAAATACATAATTAATCCTACCTAGTAAATTATTCAAATATTTAGTTTTATTACTAATATCTAATCTATTTAAGTGATTATTTATCCCATATTTATTTATATAATACATTTCTTGCCTTATTTTTCTTTTATATTCCTTACTTACATTTATTTTTCTATTTACAACTATACCTGTAACAACTTGTCTTTTATTATTCTTTATTACATGTATTTTATCATAATTAAGTTTAAATCCCTTTCTTTTTAATTCATCTTTAACAAAATTAATTACATCACTTACATTAAAATCCCCTGAAAAAGTTAAATCATCAGAATATCTTGTATAATTTATATTATTGCTAGAACAATACTAACCCACTGCTTCATCAAAATAGCGCATTACAATATTAGATATATAAGAGGATGCTGGAGATCCTTGTGGTAATTTATTATTATAGGTACATAATTTCGTTAAAAGCACTCCAAAAGATTTAGTATATACCTCTTCTCTAAAGCATGTTTTATATACCATATCAAATGTAATATTATCAAAAAAATTCTTTATATCTAATTTAAGGATTATTTTATTATTTAGATGAGGAAAAGCATTATCTTTTAAATTAATGTTCTTTCTATAAGCCATAGCATACTTAGATACCCTTTTTTCTTCCAATATATTATGTAATATATTTCTTTGAACCATTTTTAATAATTTACTAGGTTCATATATCGTTCTATATCCACATTTCTTTTAGGTATTTCATATAAAATATAATTGCCATCTATATTATTACTAAGATAATATAAAACGTTTTTATACTTCTTTATATCCTTAGTTTTAAGCAAATTAAAAGAAAGTAAAAATTCATTATATGCATCATCCGTTAAATGTTGCCACATGAATATTACCTCCTTTAAAAGCAATACTAAATATTGTAAATAGGAAATGTACAAAGCGAAGCGTGTACGGCTCGTCCGTACGATAGTACATTGGATATTTACTCCATATATCAAGTAAAATTCTATAAAGAGCGACTCGCTCAATTGGTCTAAACCTAAACACTATTGCTTTCAATTAAATTATAACAAATTTTTATTTTTTATCAATACTTGCCTTAACAAACGAATCAAAAAGTGGATGAGCCTTAGTTGGTCTACTTTTAAATTCGGGATGAAATTGACATGCAATAAAGTGTGGATGTTCTGGTAACTCAATTATTTCTACCAAGTTAGACTCTGGATTAACCCCCGAAAAAACCATTCCCTTATTTTCCATTAATTCTCTATATTTATTATTAAATTCATATCTATGTCTATGGCGTTCTAGTATTTCATCGCTTTTATAATCTTTATAAGCAAGGGTACCTTTGACAATTTTACAGCGATAATTTCCTAGCCTAAGTGTTCCCCCCTTATTGATAATTGCTTTTTGATCAGCCATTAAATCGATGACAGGATTAGGACATAATTCATCAAACTCTCGACTTGATGCATCAACTAGCCCACAAACATTACGAGCAAATTCAATTACAGATATTTGCATACCCAAACATATGCCCAAGTAGGGAATTTTGTTTTCGCGAGCATATCCTGCTGCTTTAATCATGCCTTCAATTCCTCTCGAACCAAATCCACCTGGAACAATTATTCCCTTACTATTTTTAAATACTTCTTTTAAATTACATGTTTTACATTCTAATTCTTCACTATTAACCCATTTAATTTTTATTTTGGTGTTATATTTATATCCCGCAGCCTTTAATGCTTCTTTGACAGATAGATATGCATCTTCTAACTCAACATATTTACCTACCAAAGCAATTTCTATTTCTTTATCTAAATTTTCAACTGTTTTAATTAAGTTTTCCCAAGCACTTAAATCACTTCTAGTTACTTTTAAACCAAATTGTTTTAATATAATATCTTCGATATGTTGGTTATGAAAGTTAATTGGTATTTGATAGATATTTGCTACATCCTTAGCTTCAATTATATTTTCTACTGGAATACTTCCAAATAAACTTATTTTCTTTTTTACTGCATCTCCTAAATCAAGGGGAGCTCTAGTTACAATTATATCTGGTTGAATTCCTAGTCTTCTAAGTTCAATAATACTATTTTGTGTAGGTTTTGTTTTAAGTTCATTTGACCCATAAAGATATGGAACCAATGTTGTATGTACAAATAAAGAGTTTTCCCTTCCTACTTCCAAACGAAATTGTCTTAAAGACTCCATCATAACAGAGGACTCAATATCTCCGACAGTTCCCCCAATTTCAGTAATTACTATATCAGCACCACTGCTAGTACCGGCCTCATATATTTTGTTTTTAATCTCATTAGAAATATGAGGTACTATTTGGATAGTTGAACCTAAAAAATCCCCTACTCGTTCTTTTTCAATGACACTTGAATAAATCTTACCATTAGTAATATTTGATGTGTAGTTTAACTCTTCATCAATAAATCTTTCATAGTGTCCTAAATCAAGATCTGTCTCACACCCATCAGCAGTAACAAACACTTCACCATGTTGAATTGGTGACATAGTACCTGGATCGACGTTCATGTACGGATCAAACTTTTGCATAAATACTTTATAACCTTTAGACTTAAGTAAAAGAGCAATACTTGATGCTGTAATACCTTTACCAAGTCCTGAACAAACACCCCCTGTTACAAAGACATACTTTGTCATACTCTACCTCCATAAAAATAAAAAAGCCCTCGGAGAACTTCCTAGGCTCTTTTAAATTATATCACGAAATTTTACATCTCTCAATAAAACATGCAAATATTTTTTTGGAAAATTCATCATCTAAATCTTCAGGATGCCATTGTACACCTAAAATAAACGTTTTATTAGGTAAGTGTATTGCTTCAATTAATCCATCATCACTATATGCATCAACACTAAAATAATTCTTTTTAGTTACTTTAAATTTATGTCTACTATTAACTCTTACTTTCTTACTACCTAAAATATCATATAAAAACTTACTAGTAATACTAATATCATGGACATATTTCAATTTACTATCATGTGAATCATTACCTATAGGTATAGTCTGATCACTTAAAATATCCTTATCAAAATTATGAATATTGGCTAGTGCTTGCATACCAGCACAAATACCAAGAAGTGGCATATCCATTTTTATAGCATATTTAATAATTTCTTCATCAATTTCATTCCATGTAACACCACCAGGAATAATAAAACCCTTACACATGCTAATTAATCTAGAATTATCAAATCCTGGAACAATTACTAAAGGTATTACTCCATTAATTTTAATTTTTTCAATTAAACTTTCATTAACTTTATATACCCCATCAACTAATCTTGCACTAATACCAATTATTACCAAAATATCACCTTCTTTAACTAAATATTTCCAACTAATTATATGATTAATTTTATTATTTTGTATCATAATAATATTGGGAGGTAGAAAATGTCTAAAGCAAAAAATAGTGCTAAGAATAATGCTAGAAACAATGCTAAAGCATCTAGCTCAAACAGCGCAAGAAATAACGCTAAAGCACGTAGTTCTGCTCGTAACGAAAGTTGTAATTAATCAATTCCGTTTTCTTTATGAGCTCGAGGATGATGTTGATAATCTTCCTCGATTTTTTTATTGCTTAAATGGGAATATATTTCGGTTGTAACAAGGTTTTCATGCCCTAGTAACTCTTGAATAACTCGCAAGTCCGCTCCATTATTTAGTAAGTATGTTGCAAATGAATGTCTTAAAGTATGAGGAGATACATCCTTTGTTATACCGGCTTCTTTTACTATTTTTTTAAGTATCTTAAAAAACCCCTGCCGACTCATCTTTGTTCCATTTTTATTTACAAATACATATTCACTAGTTTTAGTTTTTAATATAAATCCCCGATACTCATTAATATAAAGTTTTAAATATTCCATCGCCGTATCCCCTAAAGGAATAATTCGCATCTTTTTCCCCTTACCCATAACTCTTATGACACATTCATCATAATCAATTTGGTTTAATGTTAGACTAATAAGTTCACTAATTCTCGTACCAGTTGCAAATAATACCTCAAGCATTGCCTTATTTCTATAGTCAATCGGTTTAGTAAGTTTGATGTCAAGTAATTTATCAATCTCTTCAATAGTTAAATAATTTGGTAACTTTTTTTCTAGTTTTGGTAATTTTATCCCACTACAAGGATTAGTTTTAATAATCCCATTAAAAATCATATAATTATAAAAAGAATTTAAAACAGATAAGTAATGTGCCTTAGTCTTAGGTGTAACATCAAGGCTACTCAAATACTCTCTAATATCACTTGCATCAAGAGTAAGTAAATCTTTTTTTATATCATTACTAATTATCTTTAAATTTTCTCCATAAGATTCTACTGTATTATCAGATACTCTTCTCTCATATTTTAAATATTCCAGATAAAATTTTATATTTTTATCTTCACAAGTATCAATTACATTCATGCATACCACCCTACAAGTATTATACCGTATTTTAAAAATTCGTGCTATAATAATTAAAGTGATATTATGGAAATTTTAGCGGATAAAATAAGACCTAAAAAATTAAGTGATGTTATCGGTCAAAGTCATTTGATTGGGCCCGGTAAGATACTTACTAATCTTGTTACTAACAAGAAACTTTTTTCAATGATTTTTTATGGTAAACCAGGAATAGGAAAAACAAGTATAGCCAGTGCTTTAGTTGAAGAACTTGGCATGCATTATAAGTTTATGAATGCCACAATCAATAATAAAGCCGATTTTGATATCGCTATTAGTGAAGCTAAAATGTATAGTGATATGGTTTTAATAATTGATGAAATACATCGTATGAATAAAGATAAACAAGATATCCTTTTACCATATATTGAAAACGGTACCATTATTTTAATTGGGCTTACTACCAGTAATCCCTATCACAAAATAAATCCAGCGATACGTAGTAGATGTCAAATATTTGAACTTCACGAATTAACTATCCAAGATATAATAAAAGGATTAAAAAGAGCATGTGATTATCTAGATAATATTAGTATTTCTGATGAAACCCTAGAATATATTGCTTATTTATCTAGCGGAGACTTAAGATCAGCCTTAAATTTATTAGAAATGTCCTACTATTCTACCAAAAATGGTCAAATTACTATAGATGAAGTAAAAAGTATTAATTCTAAACCAGTATTTTTTCATGATAAAGATGGAGATGGCCATTATGATGTTTTAAGTGCCTTGCAAAAATCTATTCGTGGTAGTGATGTTGATGCCTCATTGCATTATTTAGCCAGATTAATTGAAGCTGAAGATTTAGATAGTATATACCGGCGCCTGGCAGTAATTGCTTATGAAGATATCGGTCTTGCTAACCCAGGAATTGGCCCAAGAATTATGGCTGCCATTGATGCTGCCGAGTTAGTTGGACTACCAGAAGCAAGAATTCCTCTTGCCAGTATTGTTGTAGAAATGGCTCTTTCCCCTAAAAGTAATAGTGCCCACATTGCTTTAGATGAGGCAATAAATGACTTACACAAAGGAAGTACTGGTAATGTGCCAAATCACATAAAAACAAATAGTAAAGACTATCTCTACCCGCACAATTATCCTAATTCTTGGGTTAAACAAGAATATATGCCAAGCAATTTAAAAGGTAAAATATATTATCATCCAAGAAATAATAAAGTGGAACAAAATTTAAATAAATTACATAAAGAAATGAGGAGTGAATAATGAAAATAAGTGTAATTGGAACAGGTATTTATGGACTAGCTATAGCCTTAGAACTTGCTAAAAAGAAAAATAAAATAACAATGTGGACAGAAAACCCTAAAATCGAAGAGGAATTTAAAGATACTAAAAAATTAGCATCAATAATAGATATAGATATTCCTAGGAATATAACTATTACTACCAATATGGAAAAAACTCTAGAAGATACAGAACTTATCTATATAGTTACTGCTAGTAAATATGTTGATTCAGTATGTAATACTATGATCCCTTTTTATAAGAAATTAGTACCTATCTGTATAGCATCAAAAGGTATTGAAGAATCAAGTGAAGAATTACTTTCTAATATTGTTGAGACCAAACTAAAAGCTAAACATGTTGCCGTTATCTCTGGCCCAACGTTTGCCATTGATATAATTCACGATGAACCAGTAGCCCTTGCTATTGGATCAAATTCTATGAAAGCCAGCTCTCTAGTTATTAATACTTTAGCAAACGAGCATCTAAAACTGCGCCCTACCAAAGATATGATAGGAATACAGTTGTGTGGCTCAGTTAAAAATGTCATTGCTATTGCTGCAGGAATCATCTCTGGTCTTGGATACAGTGATTCAACTAGAAGTTTTTTAATAAATGAATCCCTTCATGATATCAAAGATATTATCTATTATCTTGGAGGAAATCCTAAAACTATATTATCATTTGCAGGTATCGGAGACTTAATGCTTACTTGTTCAAGTACTAAATCTAGAAACTTTAGTTTTGGGTATTGTATAGGTAGTACAAAAAATCCTAAAAAAATAAACGAATACTTAATAAATAACACTGTTGAAGGTTACTATACTCTAGATACTATTTATCGTATGCTTAAGAAAAAAAGAATAAAAATAGATTTAATTAATGTAATTTATGATATCGTTTATAATAATTCTAACCCTGAAAAACTAATAACTTTCTTAATAAACAAAAAATAGTTTGGTAATTTCAAACTATTTTTTGTTTATAATATCATTTATTACAAAATACGCTAAATATAAACCTGCAACCCCTGGTGAAAATATACTAGAAGATATTGTTTTATCGTTATTTAAAGCTATATTACTATTATATACTACTGGTATTTTTAAAGTAATATTTTCTTTTCTTAATCTTTGTCTTAAACTTTTAGCAAGGGCATCATTACTTGTTTTATCTAGTCTACTTATTACAACCCCTTCAGGACTCAATCTTTTCCCTGTACCTAGGGCACAAACTATTTTTATATTATTACCAGTACAATACTTAATCATAATTACCTTAGCATTTATATCATCACATGCATCTATTACATAATCAAATCCATCTAATTTATTTACATTATCTTCTTGTATCTTTTCTTCAAAACCTATAATATTTACGTCAGGATTAACAAGTTTACATCGTTTTATTGCTTCACTTACTTTACTTTTACCTATATTATCCCACTTTGTAATAATTTGTCTATTTAAATTACTTATATCGATTATATCACCATCAAATATAGTTATATTTTTAATACCACACCTAACTAATGCTTCTAAAGTAAAACCACCAACACCACCAATTCCTACAATGGCGATATTAGTCTTACTAATTTTATCTACATTTTCTCTACCTATTAAACTAATTAATCTATCAAACATATCTTCACCCACAATAAAACCCAGAAAGGAGCCTTGCAGTGATAAAAACCCGCTCTCGGCAGGTGGGCATCACATGAACTGCTTTAGGATCCTTATTCACTTAATGGATAAGTCTTCTACACCACAGTCCAATTAGACTCCCGTATATCATATCTAGTCGGTTTTATAATGACATAGACTACCTTTCTAGGTACTTTAATTATATCAAATATAAATATATTTAGCAATAAGTTTAAGTATGTTTACACATTATCTTGTTCAAGATTCTCTAATTCATCAATTGCTTTTTCTAATTTTTCTAGCTCTTCATCAATCATTTTAAATACTTTTTCCTCTAATTCCATAAACCCTCCATTGATAATTTATTATAAAATAAGTTTTATAAAAGTCAAGAAAAAAAGGAAGTATTATTCTTCCTCAATAGTTTTAAGTGCTAACACTTCCGCAATACTAATTTCTGTTTCTATATTAATAAATTCATCCATTGCATTATTTACTTTACTTACCCAACTAGGATTAGCAATTTTTACTCCATTTTCATTAAATATCGGATTATATACCCTACCTATAGTATCCACTGTTGTAAGTCCTTTACCAAAGTATCCATCACTAAGTAATTTTACATAACTAAGTATACCATATTCAATATTCTTATACCTAATTAATGAACCCCCAGACATACCACCAAAGACATTATTTTTATTTAACATACTTGTAACAGTATATCCTGATTCAATTTGAGCAATCGCTGCAGCAATACTAAAATCGACATTATCATAAACATTACTAAAATATTTAAGTAAAGCCACTATATATTCTTTAGAATCATTACAAAGATCTATGCTATTATCAAATAATTCTTTTTCACTATCTTCTAATGCCAACAAATATTCTATTAATGTATATTCTAAGTTTTCATTATTAACTAAATTAATATTTTGATAATCACTTTTTAACCTTTCAACTAATGTATCTTTATTTATTTTAAATACATCTGCTAAAAAACTAACAAGTTCAATATTATCATTTATATATATACTAACAAGTTCTTCTTCACTTAGAACTCTTTTTGATTCTGGTTCACTTATATTAGCATCAATCATACTTATTGAACTAACTAATAACTCTTTTTGCATTACTTTATTATGTGCTATAAGCATAGCAATTAGTATAATTAGACCAATAAATACTAATAATAATCCCTTTTTATTACTTATTATAAAATCTTTCATCTAATTTATTATACTCTCCTTATTTCAAGTATGTTCATAATTATACCACATAATACCAAAATATGCAAATTTTGAGTCGCTACAATGCTTGAAATGCCTTTTTTAAATGCCCTTCATATGTGTTTTTATATTTAACATCTTTCTTAACAAAAAAGAAATAAGCCGGGGCTTATTCTTAATATATTTTAATTAATTTTAAGCAGCAATAATTTCTGGTGCTGTAGACATTGGTGTATCTGCTGGTCCTTCAATTATCGGAGCATCCATACTAGGAGTATTATTTTGATCTTGCGGTGTACTTTGTTCAGGTACACTATTTACTTGAATTTTCCAACAACCAGACACATCACAGTTGCTACTAAATGGCATCGGATTAGGCATTTCCATTTTAACAATCATTGGTATTTTAAATGCTCCACCAAAACATACACAGTTTCCTGGTTGTAAAACTTTTTGCTTATCTAGGATATCTGCAGATATATTTGGAAGCATTTCCCCGATATATTTAATATCTAGAGGGTGTGTCATCTTAAATATTAAGAAATTATTACATTGAGCAATAACAGTATCAGATATTTCAACAGGTCTTTGACTAATTATATCAAGTATTACCCCATATTTTCTTCCTTCCTTAGCAATACGGTCAAATATATTGTAACCTAGCAAGAAAGTATCATTATCTTTTTGAATATATCTATGTGCTTCTTCTAAGAATAAATGGAATGGTATCTTAGCTCTTTCTTTACTTTCCTTAGAAAAGTCAAATATTAATCTTGAAATAATCTTAACAAATACTTTAGCAAATGTATCATCAATATCTTCTAAGTTAATATTGATAATTTGGGCCTTGCGATTACCCATAGCAACAAGTGAAGAAATATAATCTTTAACAGGTATATATTCATTTGAAAAATATTCATACATTTTACTATTTATTATTGAATTAAGTCTAACACGAAGTATTACAGCATCATCATGTAAATTTTGATTGTGTTGAAATCCTTCACTAATAAGAGTAAATTCCATGGCTTTAGCAAAGTCTTTCAAAGAGTAACTAGCAGTCTCTGGTGCTTTTATTGAATCAAGTTCATCATTAATTTTACTTAAAATATAGTTAGTAATAAGCACTGATTCTCCAAAATTACCATTAGAATCTATTTCAAAACATTCACTAAATGTTCTAGTGTAACCTAGCCCTGGAATAACCGAATCAAAATTAAATTCTGGAGTATTACATACCTCAATTATTGTAAAAATTTCATTTTTCTTACTAGCAACAGTTTCATTACTAAAAAGTACTGCAAGTAGTGCTTTAGCAATCAAATGATTTTTATATGCTCTAGCTTCTTCTGTATCGGTAGAAAATATCTTAGCAAGTTTAATAGTGTGCTCAATAATAGGTAGTTGGGCATGGTTTGATGCTTGTAATAATAATGCCATATCATCAAGTTCTAGTAAACTTACAGGAATTTTAAGTAATATATCCGTTGGATCTGTTGGATTAGTCGTAATAAACTTATAACTGTAATTAGGATTTATTTCATTAAGTCTACCAAAAGCATTCTTATATTCACCGAATGAATCAAATATAAACAAATTAGCATTATATTGTACTGCAAACTTATTATTAAATATATTTTGAATAATTCTAGCAACCCCACAAGACTTACCAGATCCAGAGTTTCCAAATATCGCTAAATGATTGGAAAACAAACTATTAATATTAGGACATATATTAAATCCTTTATAAATAGCACTTTCTCCCAATATGAAACTAGATGCATCATATGTACCAACTAATTCCATTAATTCTTCCGTATTGATCATTCTAATTTTACTTGTAAGCATTGGTTTTCTTAAAACCCCATTTACATACTTACCATTGATGTATTCTCCTAAAAATCTAATTTTTATTACATCACTACCAAGTTCAAATACTTCTCCTAGTATTCTTTGATTATTTTCTTCGAATATGACATTCATATTCATTAAATCAGCTTCACTAGCTTCCTTTTGCAAATTTTCTACATGGGCTTCGCTATCCCCAATATAAACTATTTTTCCAAACATAATTTATCTCTCCTATGCTATATAAATTATAACATAGCAAAATAAAAAGTAAAAGATTAATTTACTTTAAATCTTCTACTCTCAAACTTATAATCACTAAGAGAATTTTTTTCTATTCTAATAAAATATATTAATAACTCATCACTTTCCATTACTTCTTTATTAGCATCATATTCTATTATTACACCATCATCAGTTACTTCTAAATTAATTTCATTTATTTTCAAATCATCTTCATAATAAATATAATCAATTATATAATCATAATCGTCAAAATCTCCATTAGTTAAAAATACATCCCTAGCAATTCCTAACTCATCTAAGAGATCTGTATATTCGGTATAAGCAGTAAGCATCACTGATTCATGTTCTTCTCCATCATCTTTTATAATTATTCCATCAGCAATAGTTCGGTAAGTTATTCCCCCAAGTCCTAGCCAAACACCAAGAAGAGCTGCTGTAAATATAACAAGTACTACTAAAACACCAATCAAATAATGCCATCCAGTTATTTTCATAAAATCACAGTTCCAATCCAATTATAGTTGTCATCATTCATAATGAAACTACTTTGATATTGTACCCTTAAGCCACTAAGATTGTCAACTATATATTGTTCAAATGAAACATTTTCACTTTCTAAATCATTACTTGTAAACGTTAATACTACTCTTTCATATAATCCATTATTATATACTTTATATTCTGTTACATTTTGTATTTTTTCTTCACTATAAAATAATATATCTTCTGTCAAATAAATTGTATCTTCACTAATATTTATATTACTTATATCTCTATCTGCTTTATAAAGTATTCCATTATAATCTACTTTATTACATGTATATACTCTATCACTATAAATACACTCATTACTTCCATTTACATTAAAACTCTTATTTACAATAAATAGATCACTTCCATATAAATCACTTATTTTAGATAATAACACTCCAGAATCAAAAGTATTGCTTTCCATATTATTAAAATACCCCTTAGTAAGTAATATATCATTATTTACATCACTTACTTCCACTTCTTTATCTTGATAAGCAGTTACATATTCCGTACTATTAGTAGTTACAAATGGTATTATATACTGTAATTCCTGACTTAATGCATCATCCCCACCATCAAAAGTAATATTAGTATCTACATTCATTCGATTACTTTTATCATTCCCCCAATTTATACTATACATTACAATACAAATCGTAAATAATAGTAGTAATATAGCAAAAGCCAGTAATATATTACC
>CALVKN010000016.1 GCA_944332715.1 uncultured Bacilli bacterium | reverse complement strand
CCAACAGAAGAAGAAATCAATCTCCATATAGGTATAGAAAGTGGTGATAAAAATGAATAATAGTCCGATTCAATGGTATCCAGGGCACATGGCCAAAACAAAGAGGGAATTAAAAGAAAGAATGGGTTTAATTGATTGCATCTATGAACTTGTTGATGCTAGAATTCCATTGTCATCAAAACTAAAAGATATGGATGATATAATAAAAGATAAGCCTAGGATTTTAATTATGACTAAAAAAGACTTATGTGATTTAAATGTAACTAATAAATGGGTAAAAAAATACAAAGAGATGGGTTATACAGTTTTATTAGTTGATTTAAATAATAATAAGGATTATAAAAAAATTGTTGATGTAACAAAAGAACTTGTTAAGAGTAAGCAAGATAAGAGAAAGGAACAAGGCTTAAAGGAAAAAGAAATTAAAGTAGGTGTTATTGGAGTTCCTAATGTTGGTAAGAGTACTTTAATTAATAAACTTGCTGGGAAAAAGGTGGCGAGTGTTGCAAACAAGCCAGGTGTTACTAGACAAGTTAATTGGATTAAAACAAATTGTGGTTTACTTCTTTTAGATACTCCAGGGATATTGTGGCCGAAGATAGAGGATAATGAGGAAGCATTAAGTTTAGCAAGTACTGCTACAATTAAAACAGAAGTGTTAAACATGACAGATATTGGAGGTTATTTAGTGTCTTTTCTCAAAAACTATTATCCTGATGTGTTAATGTTGCGTTATAATATTGAAGTGTCCCAGGATCCAACAGAAGTGTTTGAAGCCATTGCTAAGAGAATTGGGGCTTATAAAGATGGTGAAGTTGATTACGAAAAAGTAAGTATACGAATTTATAATGATGTAGTTAGTGGTAAAATTAAGGGGGTAACGTTTGACCAATGGAAACCGACTTATTAAAGTATGAAAGAAAGTTATATGAGCAAGGGTATAAATTAATTGCTGGAACTGATGAAGTAGGGCGAGGTCCTTTAGTTGGTCCAGTTGTTGCTGCAGCAGTAATTTTACCAGTTGGTTATAAGCTTGATGGCTTAACAGATTCTAAGAAACTTAGTGAAAAAAAACGCAATGCATTTTACGATATAATAAAAAAGGATGCTATAAGCTATGGTATTGGAGTAGTTGATGCTAAAACAATTGATGAAATTAATATATATGAAGCATCGCGTTTGGCAATGGAAAGAGCAATTGATGCTATGGAAGTTACACCAGATTATATTTTAAGTGATGCAATGCCACTTCCTTATGAAAATAGTAAAGCTATAATTCATGGGGATGCTCTATCAGAGTCAATTGCAGCAGCAAGTGTCTTAGCCAAAGTCACTCGTGATGCAATGATGTATGAACTTGATAAAAAGTATCCGGAATATGATTTTAAATCACATAAAGGATATCCCACTAAAAAACATCTTGAAAATCTAAAAAAATATGGTATATTAGATAATTATAGGTTCTCATATAAACCTGTAAAAGAAATTTTAGAAAAGAGGCACCATGAAGAAACTATTAAACAATAATTTAATAAAAAATTTTTTGATTATTTTAGTATTTACCTTTTTATTAGAGATAACTTTTCGAATTATTTGTGGAGCACAAGTTTTTGATGTTTCATTAATTAGAATATTTTTAGGACTGGCATTCCTAGCCCTAGTTATTAGTTTTATATTATCTTGGACTAATAAAACTTGTAGTAAAGTATTAATTATTATAACTGCATTTGTATTTAGTATTTATGCTTTTTTACAATTAGGTTTTAATAACTTTATTGGGGTATATATGTCATTTAATACGTCAAGTCAACTTGGAGCAGTTACCTCATATATTAGAGAGTTTTTCTTATCATTTTTAGGTAAGTTCTATTTTATATTTATACCATTTATATTACTTATCTTATATTATGTTTTTTTAGATAAATATACAGAAAGAAAATTAGATAAGAAGTTTATGTTAAAATCAAGAATAAAATATGAACCTGGTATTAGAACTATTTCGACGGTTTTAGCTTTATTTATGATTGGTTTTGTATATAACGAAACACTAACGGTTAGTTTTATGCAAAATGATTTACAAACAGTTAGTAATGAAGAATTATTTCAATATCCTAGTGTTCCTAGTTTAGTTATTAATGAGTTTGGAGTATTAGGTTTTGGTCTGCTTGATATTAAGTCTTTATATGTTGATTCACCGGAATCTTATATATTCGATGCAACTGATGATAATATAAGTTATGATACGAATAGAACGTTTGATGATACATTATGGGAAAAATTAATCAGTGAGGAAAGTGATACGACATTAAATAATATTAATAACTATTTAATTAATAATACAATTACAGATTATAATGAATATTCTGGAATGTTTGCTGGTAAGAATTTAATTGTTATTATGATGGAATCAGTTAATGAAATATTTATTAATCCGGAACTTTATCCAAATTTTTATAAAATGTATAGCGAAGGAATAAGTTTTAGTAATAATTATTCACCAAGAAATAGTTGTGCAACTGGTAATAATGAGTTTAGTGCAATGACTGGGCTTTATTCTATTCAAAATAATTGTACAGCGAATGTATATAGAAATAATACATATAATACAGCAATATTTAATTTATTTAATAATGCCGGTTATAGGACAAGTAGTATGCATGATTATACTGAGGCATATTATTATAGAGGTACAATTCATACTAATATGGGTAGTGGAGCATATTATGGCGTCCAAGATTTAGGCATTCCTTATTACAATGAATATAAAAACTGGGCAAGTGATGAAGATTTTATGAATGTTGCTATGGATATTACTTTGAGTGAAGATAGTGATGAACCATTTATGTTATGGCTTACTACAGTATCTAGTCATCAACCATATAATCAATCAAGTGTTGAAGGAGATAAGTATTTAAGTATTACTGAGGGAACGGATTATCCTCTAGATTTAAGAAGGTATATGTCAAAACTTAAAACTCTTGATAATGCTTTAGGAATTTTGCTTGAAAAATTGGAAGCGGCTGGAGAACTTGATGATACAGTTATCGTTATGTTTGGAGATCATTATCCATATGGACTTAAAGATACAACAATTAATCAAGTATTAGATTATGATTTAGATGATTATGAAAGAGAAAGAACACCACTTGTAATTTATAATAGTGAGATTACTGCAGAAGTAGTAGATAAATATACTTCATATGTCAATTTAACTCCTACTATTGCTAATCTTTTTGGACTGGATTACGATCCTAGACTTTATATGGGTAGCGATGTTTTTGATGAAAATTATTGGAATTTAGTGGTATTTGCTGATGGCTCTTGGAAGAATGATTCAGTTTATTATAATGCCGCAACAAGTGAGGTTACATATTATACTGATGAGCAAATGAGTATTGAAGAAATTAGAAATATTAATCAAATTATAACCGCTAAGATGCAAATGAGTAGTTTAATAATACAAAATAATTATTATGAATATTTGAGTAATGCATTAGAGACTTTAAAAGTAGAGCAAGAAACATATGCTAATACTGAAAATAATTATACAGAAGAAGAAATAATGGGAGGATAAATGAAAAACTTAGTTATTGTGGAATCACCTGCTAAATGTAAGACAATAGAAAAATATTTAGGGAGTGATTATAAAGTAGTATCTAGTAAAGGACATATTAGAGACTTAGCAACCACTGGTAAGTTTGGTTTAGGGGTTGATGTTGATGCTGATTTTAAACCAAATTATGTCATTATTAAAGGAAAAACAAAAGATGTAAATAATTTAAAAAAGGAAGTAAGTAGTTCTGATACAGTTTATTTGGCAACTGACCCAGACCGTGAGGGAGAAACTATTTCTTGGCATATTTATGATGAGTTAAAAATACCAGATGAAAAATATAAGAGAGTAGTATTTAATGAAATTACGAAAGATGTTGTGTTAAATTCTATTAATAATCCTGGTAAAATCGATATGAATTTAGTTAAAAGTGGAGAAACTAGAAGAATACTTGATAGGATTATTGGTTTTAGATTATCAAAACTTATGCAAAGAAAAACTGGTGGTAAGTCAGCTGGACGTGTGCAAAGTGTTGCATTAAAACTTATAGTTGATAGAGAAAGAGAAATAAGAGCCTTTGTTCCAAGAGAATATTGGACAATTGAAGCAGATTTTTCTTCATTTAAAGCAGTTTTAGAAAAATACCATGGTAAAGAAGTTGAAATACCAAATGAAGTTGCTGCAGATGTGATTTTAGATAAGTTATCACGTTCATTTAAAATTGAATCAGTTACTGAAAAGGAAAAAAATAAAGCTGCAAGAGAAGTATTTAAAACATCAACGCTCCAACAACTTGCTTCAACTAAACTTAATTTTGCACCATCTAAAACAATGAAGATTGCGCAACAATTATATGAAGGTGTCGATTTAGGTAATGAAACTGTAGGGTTAATCACTTACATGCGTACTGATTCTGTTCGTATATCTGAATCATTTGTTGCAGAAACTTATAAATATATTAAGGGTAATTATGGAGATGAATATGTTGGTTATGTTAAAAGTGGGAAAAAAGCCGAAAATGTGCAAGACGCCCATGAAGGTATTAGACCAACAAGTATTTTAAGAACACCAGAATCAGTTAAAGCATATTTATCTAATGATGAATATAAATTATATCGTTTGATTTATATTAGAGCGCTTGCATCACTTATGAAAGATGCTAAGACACTGGCAACAACAGTTATCTTAGAAAATAACGGTTATACTTTTAAAGCAACTGGTAGTGTTTTAAAATTTGATGGTTACCTAAAAGTGTATAGTGAATATGAAGATAGTGAAGATGTAATCTTACCTGATTTTAAAAATTATAAATCAGATGTAATAACTGCCGATAAAATTGATAAGATTCAACACTTTACAAAACCTGCTCCAAGATATACGGAAAGTAGTTTAATTAAAGAAATGGAATCTTTAGGTATTGGTAGACCTAGTACATATGCAACAATCGTTGCAACGATTAAAGATAGAGGATATGTCATACTTAAAGATAAAAAGTTTGAACCTACAGAAATAGGGGAAGAAACTACCGACAAGCTTCAAGAATTCTTTAGTGGCATTGTAAATGTTGAGTATACGGCGAATATGGAACAAGATTTAGATGAAATTGCTGAAGCTAAAAAAGATAATATCGAAGTATTACATGAATTTTATGATGATTTTGAACCATTAGTAGAAAAAGCCTTCAAAGAAATGGAAAAGAAAGAACCAGTTCATACAGGAGAAACGTGTCCAGAATGTGGAGGGGACTTGGTAGTCCGTAAGGGTAAATATGGTGAGTTTGTTGCTTGCAGTAATTATCCAACTTGTAAATATATAAAGAAAGAAAAAAAGGAAGTTAATGAAATTTGTAAGTGCCCTAAGTGTGATAAGGGAATGATTGTTGAAAGAAAAACCAAAAAGGGTAAGATATTTTATGGATGTAACAATTATCCTAAGTGTAATTATGCTTTATGGTATAAGCCAACCGGAGAAATATGTCCGAAGTGTGGTGAACTAATCGTCGATAAAAATGGAGATAATATTTGCTTAAATTGTGATGAAAATAAATAAACTCAGAAATTGCTTCTGAGTTTTTGTTATTCAAAGTCATCTAATTCTTGTTTGTGTTTATTTAAAAACGCTTGCATAGCCATATCGAATTCTTCATCAGAATCTATACCTTCTAAGTATTCTTCATTATCTTTTAAGATAACTTTTTGAATGTAGAAATCCATTACATCAGCTTCATTAGTTAAATAAACATATTTAGTGTTATTAATAGTTATTTCATCATCTACTACATAAGTTCCATCATCTAATTCGATTACTTTTACTTCTTCTTCCATTAGCGATCTCCTCCATTAAGACTTGTTAGTAATTCTTGAACTTTATCTAAGTCGTTATTACCATAAGCAGTTGTTATTTCTTTCATATAAGCTAAGTAAGTTTCTTTATCAATATTTAAAGATGCTAGATAATCAGTAAATGAATTGTGATTACAAGCTCTAACGACATTTTCATCATATTCTAATGGGTTTGCTTCAACGATTTTTTGCATTTCTCGCATGATTTTATCCATATTTTCATCTCTTTGGTAGTCTTTTAAACCTATGTATGTTCCATAGATTCTGGTATCAATATCAACTTCAGGATGTTCATCAATTGTTTCTCTAGCAATTTCTGCCATTGAGTCATAATACCACATTGGTCTACCATATTCATCAAGTTGGTAGTCTAAATAATTAACATTATCATCAACATGTTCAGAAATGGTTTCAGTAAACTCTCTTCTTGCTTGAGTATTTTTAGCAGAATTTACTAAACCAACACTGGTAGCAATGATGGCTGCAGTAGCAACAATGGCTATAATACAGTTTCTTTTAGTATTTTTAGTTTTCTTTTTAGTTTTTGTTTGATATTTTCTTGGTTGTTCAGTAGATCTACTTTTTCTTCTAGCATTTTCATAGTTAGCATTTACAAAGGCAAGCATTTCATCAGTCATTCTTTGATTACGCTTTTCTTCATAATTTCTTTGTACTATTCCTAAAACTTGATCAATGTTTTTATCAAATTCTTCTTGACTTAGTTCTTTATGTTCAGGATACATTTTCTTACCTTCTTTCTATTATTATTTTACCTTAAGATAACACTAATAGCAAGTAATTATCAATTGTTTTACATTTAAGTGCGCACAAATAACTATTAATTTTGATGCTTTAATGTTATAATTATTCTAGTTAGAAAGGAGCATGTGTATGGATATATTTATTCCAGATATATATCAAAAAAGTATATATACTATTAATTATAAAAAATTAAAGAAAAATGGGATTAAGTGTTTATTGTTTGATTTAGATAACACAGTTGCTCCTTATAAAGTAAGTGAACCGGATGCTAAAGTAAAAGAATTATTTGCCAGATTACAAGAAGATTTTAAAGTAATTATAATATCAAATAATTCTAAAAATAGACTTCGTCCATTTAAAGAAAAATTGAATGTCGATGTAGCATTTAATAGTAGAAAACCTCTAAAGAAAAAATATAAGAAAATAATTGAATTGTATCATTTTGAAATTGATGAAGTTGCTTGTATTGGGGATCAAATTTTAACTGATATATTGGGGGCTAATAGAATGGGTTTTACCAGTATATTAGTTAATAGAATTGCTAAGTATGAAACTATATTTACAAAAATTAATCGTTTTTTTGAAGGTTTTGTTTTAAGAAAACTTGCTAAGAGAAATATTTTAGTTACCGGAGAATATTACGATTAGAAAGGAGGTAACATGAAAAAATGTTTAGGATGTGGTAGTGTACTGCAAAATACTGATGCTGAAGAATCTGGATATACTCCAAAATTAGAAAATGACTTATGTATGCGTTGTTTTAAACTTAAACATTATGGTAATCTCATAAATGTTGGAAAAAAACAAAGTAATGATACTATCTTAAATAAGATAAATAAAAAGAAAAGTACAGTATTATTTATAACAGATTTTTTAAATATGTGTGATGAAGTAATTGGTATATTTAAAAAAATAAAAAATAAAAAAGTATTAGTAATTACTAAGAGTGATTTAATACCTAAAAATATAGTAAGAGATAAGTTAATTAATAATATTAAAGATATATATGAAATAGATGAAGATATTATTTTAGTTAGTTCTAAGAATAAAGAAAATTTAAGAGCGTTAGAAAATATTTGCTGGAAAGAAAAAACAGTGATTTTTGCTGGTTTTACTAATGCCGGCAAGAGTAGTTTAATTAATGCTTTAGTAGGTAGTGATATAACAGTTAGTAGTAAAATAAATACTACACAAGAATTTATTAGATTGGTTGTAGAAGATATTGTAATATTTGATGCTCCAGGCTTTATTGGAGAGTTTTATAAAGCAGATGTTCCTAAAACAAAAATTAAACCTATTACATATCAGTTAGCAAGTAAATATTATTTAAAGATTGGTGATATTGATATTGCAAGTGAGGCGGATAATAATTTAACAATATATATGAATAATGGGATAAATATAGATAAAAGAAGAATAAAGGATACTTTAGAATATGGCTTAATTATTCCAACGAACCATGATTTAGTAATAAAGGGATTAGGTTTTATTAGTTTTAGTAAAATTACTAGACTTTATATAAATATTGATTCAAAGTATTATGAAGTTAGACCTACAATTATTGGAGGCAATCATGAGTAAAATTAGAGTAATGAGTGAGAATCTTGCTAATAAGATTGCTGCTGGAGAAGTAGTTGAAAAGTGTGCATCAGTTGTTAAAGAGTTGGTAGAAAATTCTATTGATGCGGGTGCTAACAATATTAAGGTCAATTTAATTGATGGGGGACTTACCAGTATTGCTGTTGTTGATAATGGCAGTGGTATGGACAAGGAAGATGCTGTACTTTCTTTTTCAAGACATGCAACAAGTAAGATTTATAAAGATGATGATTTGTTTTTTATAGAAACATTAGGGTTTAGAGGTGAAGCACTTGCTAGTATTGCGAGTGTTGCTGAAGTTGATATGGAAACCTGTAATAGTGATATTGGAACACATGTCCATATTAAGGGTGGTGTGATGGATCTAGTAGAAGCAACATCTGCTAGAGTTGGTACAAGTATTACAATAACTAATCTTTTTTATAATACTCCTGCTAGACTTAAATACTTAAAAAGTGAAGCAACAGAGTTAAATAATTGTACTAGTTTTATTGAAAAATTATCTTTAGCTAACCCTAGTATTGCATTTACATTAACAAATAATGATAGAGTAGTTGTTAAAACTAGTGGCAGTGGTAATTTGCTTAAGACTATTCATGAAATATACGGACTTAATGTATCAAGTAATATGTTAGAGATTAAGGCTAGTAGTGATGACTTTGAAGTAACTGGTTTTGTAGGTAAGCCAGGGATTTTAAAGAAAAATAGAAATCATTTTAATACATTTGTTAATGGTAGAATTGTAAGAAATAATGAAATTAATAGAGCAATTAATGATGCATATAATACATATAAACACGAAGGATTTTATCCAATTGTAGTAATAAATATTGAAACAGATCCAACGCTAGTGGATGTAAATATTCATCCTACTAAACAAGATATAAAGATGAGTAAAATGGATGAGTTAGTTAGTTTAATTTATAAAACTATCAAAGAAGCATTATATAATAATTTAATAATTCCTAATGCAATTGTAGATGATGCATTAAATGAAGTAAAGAGTGATTTTATTGAACCGAGTGTATATGATAAAGACAAAACTGTAACAGAAGTAGTACAAACAACATTTGATTTTGGTACTGTTAAAGAAGAGGAACCAGTTATAAAAAATGAAGCATTTAAAAGTTTGAAATTATATCCAATTGGGCAAGTTCATGGAACATATATTATTGCCGAAAATGAAGATGGTATGTTTATACTTGATCAGCATGCAGCGCATGAGCGAGTAAATTATGAAATGATTAAGAAAAGATTTGCTGATGAAGTAGTGCAATATACTGATATGTTAGTTCCTTTAAGTATTGAGTTATCTACTAGTGATTTTAATGCATTTATGGATAATGTTAGTGTTTTAGAGGACTTAGGTTTTAAAATTGAAGAGTTTGGTATTAATACAATTTTAATAAAGGGTCATCCTACTTGGCTTGCTAAAAATTTTGAAGGAGATAACTTAAGAACAATTGTTGATTTAGTAATCGAAAATGGAAAGAATTTTAATAAAGATAGATTTTTGGATAGCCTGGCTAAGATGGTTAGTTGTAAGATGAGTGTTAAAGCAAATGAACACTTAAGTTTAGGTGAGATGGAAAAACTACTTGATGACTTAGTTAAATGTGATAACCCATATAATTGTTGTCATGGAAGACCATCAATAATGAAGTTTACGAATTATGAGTTAGAAAAAATGTTTAAAAGGGTGATGTAGCGTGCTACCAGAAAAGAGAAAAGAATTGATTATTTGGATAGTCTCTATCATTGGAGTGATACTAGTTATAATTATCATGTATAATTTTGCTAAATTTATGAGAGATATTGGATCTAGCAATAATCCAGAGGAAATTATATATGACGATCCATATCCAAGTGAATATGTTTATTATGGGTTTATGGTTGATGATGATGGTAATTATCAACTTATGGGATTTAATAGTGAATTTAATGAAACAATACTTGGTTTAAGAACATTTTATTTAATGAATAATTTATATTATTATAATAATCATTTGGTTTTATATAATGATGCTATTAATCAAATTAATTATAATTCCGAAGAAGAAGTTTTTAGTTTTTATGAACAAAATTCATTTTTTAGTAATAATGTTGATGTACTTATTACTCCATCTTATTATGTATTTGCAAGTAGCGAAAAATTAGAATATTGTGAATATCTGGAATGTAGTGAAGTAATTGGTATTAGTGATAAGTTAATAAATGCTAAAGTATTTAGCAGTGGTAATAAAGTTTATTATCAATTAGATGATGGGGTACATGAATATGATTTAAGTACAAGTGATGATAATTTAATTGTAGAAAACTCTAGAAATGTATTAAATTTTTTAGCAATAAATGATAACTATTTAATATTTATGGTTGGGGATAGTTATTGGATGTATAATATAAATAATAAAATAGCAGAAAATATATCAGAATATATAAATTTAGAAACAGGATTAGAGTTTGTTTCTTTAGATGATAATTCTTTATATTTTGAAACTACTAATACAGAAGGAAACAATGAAATAGTTGAATTTTCTTTACGGGAAAGAGTAATTAGTGGTGATACTTATAATATTGGAGAAGAAGATGTATTTTATAGCTATCAATTAAGTGATGGAATAATTTATGCAGAACTTAGTAGAGAAGATGAAGAAAGATATGTTATAATGGATATGGATGAGAAAGTAATATTAAAGGAATTAGAAAATCCTTACGTAGTAATAAGGGAGATAGAATAATGAATTATATAAATTTGAATTTGTTACCTGTTAAATTAGATGAAAATATAGAGTTTCCTAAGAGTTTTTATGAAAATATGGGAATACTTGATATGACTGATTTCCATGTAAAAGGAGAAATAAAATATAATTTGTCTGATGAAGTGGAAGTAGATTTGCAAGTTACAGGGAAAATACACTTGCAAGATGCTATTACATTAGATAGTATTATTTATCCAATTGATATGAAAATAGAAAAAAATTTAAATGATTTAGAGGGAGAAAGTGAAAAATTCTTTGAAAAAAGTAAAAATACACTTGATAAACTTGAATTTTTATGGGAAAATATTGTATTGGAAGTTCCCATTAGTGTAACAAATAATTCCGGGGCTACTTTAAGTGGTGAAGGTTGGGAATTAAATGGTAGTAATAATGAGGAGTCGATAGATCCTCGATTTGCAAAATTGAATGATTTATTTAAAGGTGGTGAATAAAAATGGCAGTTCCTTTTAGAAGAACTAGTAAGACTAAAAAAAGAATGCGTCGTACACATTTGAAGAAAAGTGTAGGTGCACTTACAACTTGCCCAAAATGTGGAGCAACATTAAGACCACATAGAGCATGTACTAAATGCGGATACTACAATGGAAAAGAAGTAATCGCAACAAAAGAAAAAGAAGAAAATTAATTAGATAAGGGACCGTTTTAAAAAAGCGGTTTTTTTTCTTGAAAAATGATTTTCAGTGTGGTAATATATAATAGAAAGGGAATAAGAATTATGGATAGTAAGAATTTAAATGCTCTATTTACTGAGAGAGGTTTTATTATTAAAAATCCTTCTGTATTTATTAGGGAGGCAGATAATGTTGATTTAACCGAATTGGTTGAACGCTTATCAAGTTTAGAAAAGAAAATAAACAGTAGTGCAAACATTGTTGAGTTTGCTAAAAATATCTGGGGAAAATTAGATGAATTAGAAGGAGTCATTAATTTAGATGATTATGCAAGATTATCTGATACTGATAAGTATAATGCTTATACTAATGACTTAAAAACGATGCGTGGCTTTTTTGAAAAAGTTCATAATTTTATTAGAGCTGAAGAAGAAATGGCCTTTCATAATCAAAATAGATTTGAAATCACACGTAAAGTTGTTGCTTTAGACCATGATAGATTATTAGATGAAAATGGCAAAGTTATGGTGCTTGATAGTGCTGGAAAAACTGAAAAGGCATTAGAATTTTATGGTGAACTACAAAAATGCAATGATGCATATAATAAAGCATATCGAACATATATGGAACAAAAAAAAGCATACAATGATTCAGTTCGTGGTTTTAGTTTAGTTGATTTTAAAAATGATTTACTTGCAAACATAAATCGTATTCAAGATGATTGCAAAAATTTAGCATTATCTCCAGAAAGTAAAGAAAAACTACAAACTCTAATTAGTAATATACGTAATGATATTGCTTATTATGGTTTAGAAAGTATTAGAAGTAAAACTGAATTTGATTCTTTATGCAAACGCTTTGGTATTGAGAGTGTAAATTCTAAAAAGACCGAAGAAGTTAAGACAGTTAAAGAAGAAAAGAATCCTGAAGTAAAGGAAGAAGTTGTTGGTAGAACTGTTTCTGAAGGAAAAGAACTTGCTCCGGTAACACCAGTGGTAGAAAAAACAAGTAAAGAAAAAGTAGAAGCAGTACTTGCTAAGTTGAAAGAATTAAATCCTGATGTAGAATTTGAACTTGCAGAACAACCATCAAGCGAAAGATTTGATGGAAGAATTAATGCATCTGATTTTGTAACTAACTTACACCTTCCTGAAGGATTTTATTACATGAGTAATGGTATTTCTAATAAATTTAGTAATACTGATGAACCTGTAGTAATTGAAGTTGGAGAATTAAAAAAGAAAAAAGATTTAGATATTCCAGAAATAGAAGAACCTAAAAAAGATGATACAGAACCTAGTATTGAAGAATCAACTCCAGGTTTGATTGATAAAGCTAAGAATGCTATAAATAAATTACGTCAAAAAGGTCGTGTTGAATCTCAAAAAAAATATAAAGTTACTAAGAGTAGAAATGCTTTAATTGGATCATATCCAAAATCACTTCTTACGTTTTCTGCTTTAGGGGCTGTTGTTGGTGGCATAACAATGTCTCCGGTAGTTCCATTTGCAGTTATTGGTGCTGGAATTGGAGCTGTTGCTACAACTTTATATAGAAAGTTAACTACAGGTACTGATGCTTTAGTTGAAGAATTAGAAGTAAACCCAGAAGAAATTACTCCAGAAAATGCTCCAAGATTTATCAAAAGTTTTTATAAAGCTGGAGATAAGTTAATGGATATTTATAAA
This sequence comes from uncultured Bacilli bacterium, assembly GCA_944332715.1. Taxonomy (GTDB): domain Bacteria; phylum Bacillota_I; class Bacilli_A; order RF39; family UBA660; genus Onthocola_B. Next base: position 14,621 of record CALVKN010000016.1, on the reverse strand, counting down.
AAAAGAAAATCTGGAACTTTAACTGCTAAAAAAGAAGAAGTAGCACCAGTAGTAGTAGATGTTGCCGATAAAGAAGTACAAAGTACTGAAAGAGCTAAAACTAGTGAGGAGCAAATAGAAGAATTAAGTAGAAATATTGAAAGAGCCCTATCAGAACATCAAGAAGTACAAGATAGTATCTTCGATGATGAACTTAGTATGGGTGGGAGGTAAAATATGAAGGTTGATACTGTGATTACACTAGATAATGATATTAATTGCTTATTACTGGAAAAAGCTGAATTAAATAATGATAATTATTTCTTATCAGTAGTATTAGATGAATCTGAAGAACCAAGTGATGAATATGTTGTTTTAAAAGAAATAAATGAGGGTGCTGATAGTTATGTAATGCGGGTAGATGATGAGTCTACTTTAGTGGAACTAGTTAAACTATTTACCAAATCATTTGGAGAAAAGGTTCAAAATTTACCAGACTTTGAAGATGCTGAATAAGCATCTTTTATAATGCATATAAATTTGATATAATATAGGCAGGAGTTGAAGTGTTATGGATTGGATTTTTTGGTTAGTTTTAGTAATTGTTTTAACGATTATTGAACTAGCAACAACAAACCTTTTGTCAGTTTGGTTTGTTATCAGTGGTATTGTTGCTTTGATACTTTCATTTTTTATCGATAATGTTGCAATTGTTTCCACTGTATTTGCAGTACTAGGTATTATTTTACTTTTTACAACTAGACCTTTATTAAAGAAATATTTACCAACCCAACAAGCAAGAACTAATGCTGATAGGATAATTGGTATGCATGGTGTTGTTACGGAAGAAATTAAGAAAAACGTAGTTGGTGAAGTAAAAGTAGATGGTAAAAGATGGAGTGCTATAAGTAATACTAAAATACCTGTTGGAAGTGATGTTATAATTGATGCAATTGATGGCGTTAAAGTCGTTGTACGGAAGGAGGATTAAGTATGCCAGAGATATTAATTGCGATATTAGTTATTGTTATAATTATTATTGTTCCAAATATTAAGATTGTTCCACAAGCAAAAAGCTATGTTATTGAAAGATTAGGTTCGTATTATGCTACATGGCAAAATGGATTACATTTTAAGATTCCATTTATCGATTCTATTGCTAATAAAGTATCTTTAAAAGAAACAGTTAAGGATTTTGCTCCACAACCAGTTATTACTAAAGATAATGTTACAATGCAAATAGATACAGTAGTGTATTTTCAAATTACGGACCCTAAACTTTATACTTATGGGGTAGATTATCCGTTAAGTGCTATTGAAAACTTAACAGCAACAACTCTAAGAAATATCATTGGTGAGTTAGAACTTGACCAAACTCTTACAAGTAGAGATATTATTAATACGAAAATGCGGGCAATATTAGATGAAGCAACAGATCCATGGGGAATTAAAGTAAATAGAGTGGAAGTTAAAAATATTTTGCCACCAAGAGATATTCAAGATGCTATGGAAAAACAAATGCGTGCTGAAAGAGAACGCCGTGAAAAAATATTGCAAGCAGAAGGAGAAAAGAAATCAAGTATTTTAATAGCTGAAGGTGAAAAAGAAAGTGCTATTTTAAGAGCTGAAGCACAAAAGATGAGCCAAATAAAGATTGCTGAAGGGGAAGCAGAAGCATTAATTAAAATCAAACAAGCAGAAGCTGATGGAATAAGACTCTTAAAAGAAGCTGGTGCAGATGAAGCAGTATTACAACTTAAGAGTTATGAAACTTTATCTCATGTTGCAGATGGTAATGCAACAAAAATAATTGTTCCGGCAGAGTTATCAGGAATTGCAACATTTGGAACAGCTTTAAAAGAAGTAATGGAAGATAAAAAACAAGACAAAAAATAATGAAAAACATCTGGCTCTTCGAAATCTAGTGGGGAGCAAAAATAACTCTTCATCGAAATCTGGTGGGGAGTTTTCTTAATATAGCTTCGAAATTCAGTGGGGAGTTTTAGTAAAAAAACTTCGAAATCTGATGGGGAGATGATAGAGCTATTTTATCATCTCTTTTTGTATGCAATAATTGATACAGAAAGAGGTGCTGGCGTGGACAGGGGCATTGTCGGCCGTTCGTTTATTGTTCGCCCGTCCTTTAGTCTAACATCCACAGCTACAATTTCCAGCGGTATAGGAACAAGTTCTGATCCATTTATACTAAATTTAGGTTAAAAATTATTTGTCAACAAGTGTAAATTAAACTAAAAGTAAATATTTGATATTTACTTTTTTTGTGTTTTCTGTTAAGATTATGGTAGACAGTGGCATACTGTGGAAGAAAGTGGGGGATAAAATGTTATTGGGTGAATATCATCATAATATCGATGATAAGGGCCGATTAGTTATTCCTACAAAGTATCGTGAAGAATTGGGTGATGAATTTATCATCGCTAGGGGAATTGAGAGATGCTTATATGTCTATTCAAAGACAGAGTGGGAAAAATTAGTTGCCAAGTTAAATACTCTACCTTTCACTAAAAAAGATGCCCGAACATTTACGAGGTCCTTCTTTTCTGGCGCTACTGTTTGTGAATTCGATAAAAGTGGTCGAATAAACATTACCTCCCCGTTGGTTAGTTACGCCGGTTTGACGAAAGAATGTGTCATAATCGGCGTGAATGACCGATTAGAAATATGGAGTGAAGATGCATTTAGTGAATTTTTAAATAGTAATGCGGAACAACTTGAAGATATTGCAGAAAATCTATTTGAAGGTGTAAATAATGCATTATAGTGTTTTAAAGAAAGAATTAATCGAATCACTAAATATTAAGAGTACGGGGATATATGTAGATGCAACACTTGGGTATGCCGGGGATGCTAGTGAGATATTAAGAAAAATAAAAAGGGGATACTTATTTGCCTTCGATCAAGACCCAGATGCTGTAGCATATTCAACTAAACTACTTAGTAGTATAGGAAGTAATTATAAGATATTTCCATGTAATTTCGTTAATATGAAAGAGTGTTTAAAATCAGAAAATATTACGGGAGTTGATGGAATAATATTTGACTTAGGTTTTTCTTCGCCACAGATAGATAGTGAAGAAAGAGGATTTTCTTTTATGCATGATGGGCCTTTGGATATGCGGATGAGCAAGGAAGGTGCTAGTGCTAAAGACATAATTGATACTTATAGTGTTGATGAATTAAGTAATATATTTTATAAGTATGGAGAAGAACGTTTGAGTAAAGTAATTGCTAGGAAAATAAAAGAAAATGTAAGTAATATAAATACTACTTTAGAGTTAGTTGATGTAATAAGGGATGCAGTTGGAGCTAATTACTTTTATAGTAAACACCCTGAAAGAAAGATATTTCAAGCATTAAGAATTGAAGTAAATGGGGAATTAAAAGTAATTGAAGAAGTACTTCCAGATGCAATTAAATTACTAAATAAAGGTGGAAGGTTATGTGTAATAACATTTCATTCTTTGGAAGATAGAATAGTAAAAAATATATTTAAAAAATATAGTGAAGTAGATGCATTAGTTAAAGGAGAAAAAGATATACCAGATGAGTATAAACCTTTAATTAAATTGGTTAATAAAAAGCCAATAGTACCAAGTGATGAAGAGTTAAAAGAAAACTCAAGAAGTAATAGTGCAAAACTTAGAATAGTAGAAAGGATATGATAGTGTGGCTAGTAGAAAGGGAAGAAAAGTAAGACTTTTAAAGGGCGAAAAATTTATGTATGGTATTTTAATCTTTTTAGTACTTGCCATACCTATGTTTAGTGTGTATACTAGTTCTTTGTTAAGTGAAACAAATAATGAAGTAGAAAAATTAAAAGCAAGAATCGAAAGTCAAGAACTTGTTAATCAAAGTTTATCTATGCAAGTAGATGAACTTGCAAGTTTAGAAAATATTCAAAAGATTGCCGAAGAATATGGTCTTACTTATATAAATGATAATATCAAGATAATTGCTACAGAATAAGGAGATATGAATAATGAAGAAAAAAGCAACAGTTAAAATATCAAAAGTTATTATTTTAATAGTTGTTTTTTTGTTTGTGGCAGCTATTATTAAACTTTCTTATGTGGTTTTAAGTAGTGAAGTTGATGGGGTTGATTTACAAGTTATGTCAGCATCAATTACTACAACAGAAGAAGTTTTATATGCTAATCGTGGCAATATTTATGATGTTAATGGAGAGTTACTAGCAACAACTGTTAATGCATATACGGTTATTGCTTATTTGGATGAATCTAGGACAACTGATAGTAATAATCCAAGGCATGTGGTAGATAAAGAGGCAACTGCGGCAGCACTTTCCCTACTTCTTGGAATGAGTGAAGAAAGATTATTAGAACTTTTAAATAAAGATGCTTATCAAGTAGAACTTGGTCCTGGTGGAAGAGGAATAACAGAAGTGTTAAAAAAAGCAATTGAAGAATTAGAACTTCCAGGAATAGATTTTATTAGTGATTCTAAGAAAAGATATTATACTAATTCGACATTTGCTTCATATATAATTGGATATGCTAAGGAAAATGAAGAAAAAGCATTAGTTGGTGAACTTGGGGTTGAAGGTTATTATAATGAAATATTATCTGGAACTAATGGATATACTAAATACCTAAAATATACATCTAGTAATTATCGTATTCCAAATACTCCGGATGATACAGTGGAAGCAGTAGATGGATCAGATATATATTTAACAATTGATTTTGATATTCAGAATAAGGCCGAAAATGCTGTTAAAGTATTACAAGATGAGTATAATACGGAATGGGCGATATTTACAGTAATGGATGCAGAGACTGGAGCAATTGTGGCATCTGCTACTAGTCCTAATTTTAACCCTAATGATACTAATACAATTACTAGTTATATGAATCCATTAGTAAGTTATCAATATGAACCTGGTTCAGTTATGAAGATATTTTCGTTTGCATCAGCAATTGAAGAGGGACTTTATGATGGCGATGAAGTATATATGTCTGGTTCTATTCAAGTAGATGCAAATACTGTTATTAGTGACTCTGAAACAGACTGGGGAGAAATAACTTTTGATACAGGTTTTGCTTATTCATCAAATGTTGCAGCAACAACTTTAGCATTTAGGTTACTGGATTATGGAGATAAGAAGTTACCAGATTACTATGATGCTTTAGGTTTTGGTAAGAAAACAGGAATTGAACTTGCTAATGAAGTTAGTGGGGATATGGATGTAGTTTATAAATCAGAACTTGCTAGTTCATCATTTGGGCAAGGTATTAGTGTTACTCCAATACAAATGCTTCAAGCGTTATCTAGTATGACTAATGACGGTAATATAATAAAACCATATATCGTAGATAAAATTGTAGATAGTGAAGGTAATGTAACTTATGAGGGAAAAAGAACAGTTGTAAATAGTGTTTATAGTAGTACAACAGTTGAAAAGATGCATGAACTTATGCATAAGATGGTTTATGAAGGTATAACTGATGCTTGGATTATTGATGGCCTTAGTTTAATGGGAAAAACTGGTACTGCTCAAATTGCTTCAGAAAGTGGAGGTTACTTAGATGGGGAATATGATACAATAAAGTCTTTCGGAGGTATATTCCCTGAAGAAGATCCAGAATATATAGTTTATGTTGCTGCTAGGCGTTTTGAAGGTACTTCAAGAAATTTTGCTAGTGTTGTAACTTCAGCAATCGAAGAAATTGCTAAGCACGCTAAACTAACTGATGAAACTAAAGAAGTAGATTTAAGTAAAGTAATTGATATAGATAATTATTTAAGTAAAGATATTGGTACTGTTACAACTATGCTAGAAAACAAAAAAATTGATGTTGTAGTTATAGGTAATGGTAAGTATATTATTAATCAATATCCTATAAAAAATAATACTGTTTTAGAAAATGGTAAGCTTTTCTTAGTTACTAATGGTACGGAAATAAAGATGCCTGATATGACTGGATGGAGTTTAAGTGATGTTAAAAATTATTGTAATTTAATTGGTTTAAATTATGAATATAGTGGTTATGGATATGTTGTAAGTCAGAGTTTGCCAATTGATACAATAATTGATCCAAATAATATGATGCTTAGTGTACAATTAGAATAAATTTTAACAGGATTTAATTTAAAAGTCCTGTTTTTTTAGTTCGACAAAAGTAGACAAAATAAACTCTAGAAAAGGTATTGTTAGTGTGTTAGCATAATAAAACAAGGAAGAAATACTAATAGATATCACTTCCCGGGGGTTAGTAAATTCTTCTTTAATTAAGGATGATTTTGGTTAATGAATAAAAATAGTAATACAGTAAAGGGATCAGATGATAATTGTTTTAAATGGGTTGTAGCATCTCCTAAAGGGAAAGAAATACTAGAAGGTATATTAAAACAAGTATTAAAAAAAGATGTAGAAATAATCGAGTTTGTTAATAATGAATTAGGTAAATCTAATAAAAATGAAAAAAATAAAAGAACAGATTTAATAGTAAAGATTGATGGAATAATAGCAAATGTTGAAGTCAATAAAAAGAAATAGATGTTATTAAAAATATGCTTGAATTAAAACTTCCAATTTCAACGATTGCTAAGTCATTGAATATGAGCGAAGAGAAAATAGAAAAAATAATTAAAGAAAATAATCTTGATAAATAAAATATTATAATAAGTATTAAGCGTTTATATATATTAGATATTTATTGAAATAGTTAGAATATTTTATTCAAGTAGAAAATAACAAAGGGATATGGTGATGCTTTGATGAAATATAGTGAAGATCATATAGTGAAGAATAACAAGAAATGATACATAATACTGAAAAACAACTAGCGTATGATGAAGGTGTTGATGCTGGAATTGAACAAACTAAAATAGAGATGATAAAGAATTTTTATAATATAGGTACACCAATTGAAGATATTGCTAAAGCTAGTAATTTAAGTGTAGATGAAGTAAAGAAAATAATTGATACAAAATAGGTAAATGTTTTATAAAATATGAGGTAGTGTTGTTGCTTCGTTTTTTAAAAAAGAAACGAAGTTTTTTTGTGGGCTGTTGTAAAATGTTAAAAATTTTAGTACAATTAAGTTGATGGTGATACTATGAAGGATAAAAATATTGTATTTATGGGAACTCCAGAATTTTCTGTTCCAGTACTTGAGATGTTAATTGAAAAGACAAATGTTATAATGGTAGTTACGCAACCAGATAAAGAAGTAGGAAGAAAGAAAGAACTAGTATTTAGTCCTGTTAAAAAAGTGGCTATGGAGCACAAAATACCGGTATTTCAACCTGTTAGAATTAGAAAAGATTATGAGGTATTAAAAGGGTTGGATATCGATTTAATTGTTACTTGTGCATATGGACAAATAATTCCTAAAGAAGTGCTTGATTTACCTAAAAGAGGTTGTGTTAATGTTCATGCATCAATACTTCCTAAATACAGAGGCTCAGCACCGATCCAATGGGCAATTATGAATGGAGATAAAAAAACGGGTGTAACAATAATGTATATGGATGAAGGAATGGATACCGGCGATATTATAAAGTGTTGCGAAATACCAATTCTTGATACTGATAATGTTGGAACAATGCATGATAAATTATCTATTTTAGGTAGAGATACATTAGAAAGTGTATTAGATAATTTACTTAATGGAATAGTGATAGGTATTAAACAAACTGATGATTATACAATGGCTCCGATGATAAAAAGAGAAGATGAGAGATTAAACTTTAAAGATAATGGAGTAAATATAATTAATAAAATAAGATCCTTAAATCCTTGGCCTTTAGCAAATATAGTAATTGATGGAAAAGAAATAAAAGTAATCGAAGCTGAATTTATACCTGGTTCTAGTAAGGGTAAAGGAAAAGTGGTAGAAGTAACAAAAAATAGGTTTGGTATAAGTTGTAATGATGGAATAATTTATTTAAAAAGAGTTAAACCATTTGGTAAAAAAGAGATGGATATAAATAGTTTTATAAATGGAATAAAGGTTAGTGAATATATAAATAAGGTGGTAGATTAGAATGAAAGATAATAATTTTTGGCAAACTGAAAAAGGAAAAGCCACAATTAAACTAGGGTTATGGATGGTTTTTATTGCTATTTTAATAGTAGTTGTTTTAGTTTCGGAAAGAGATAGTATTAATTTGCCAGTTGAAGATGATTCTACACCATCCGAAACAGAGACGGAAAACTATGAATTTGTTAATTATAGTGATATGTTAGATAAGTTACTCTTAGGTAATTATGAATATAGTTATACTATTACAAATGAAACTGGTAAATATATTTATACTGGTTGGAAGAATGAAAATAAAGAGATAGGGTTTAAAGAAGATAGTACCGGGGTAATAAAATATTATATAGATGATAGTGGTACATATAAAGTTAATATGGATAGATTAGAAGTAATAGATTATTTATATAATGGAGTTGATACTAGTTATTTAGATTTAGAATTATTATTTGGAAATTTAAATGAATTTTTATATTCTGTTACTAAAAATGACGATATGAGAACTATTACTTATGATAAGAGTGGTTATCAAGTAGAAGTGATGACTGATACAAGAGATATTACTAATATTACAATTTCTACAGATACAACAACTTATGATTTAAATTTTACAAAAATAGGAGAGTGTGATACAATAGATTTTAATGTTTAATACATAAAGGGGGAGAGTTATGAATAAATGGTTAAAATTTGGAATAACTAACTTTTTTACAGCTCTTAGAGTGGCAGGAATAATTTGTTTGATTCCTGTTTTTAAACTTTATGGTGGAGCTGCAACAGCAATGCTATCTGCTGGATGTTTTGCAACAGATTTTATCGATGGAACTTTAGCTAGAAAGTTAAAATCATCAACTTTTTTTGGCAGTTTATTTGATGGCATTAGTGATAAGGCATTTTTAATTGTTAATATGTTACTTTTAATGTCTATTACACCACTAGCAATAATTCCAATAATTACAGAATTAGGTATTGCAGGGGTTCAAAGTTTAAAATATCAAAATAATATGAATGTTCAATCTAATATTTTTGGTAAAGTTAAGATGTGGGTAGCGGGTATTACTGTTACACTTGCTTATCTTCTAGTTGATCCGACATTTATTAATTATTTGGGAGCAGATATTGCTTCAAAGATAGCAGGTTTAGGTGATATTAAACTTTTTGGAGCAGTTTTAAGTCCTTTGGTTTTAAGTGAACTTTTAACATTAGGAAGTTATGTCAAGGAACTTCTTGATGGTAAAAATAAAGAAGAAGTGTTAGATGAAGAAAAAGAGACCGTAGTGGAAGAAACAAAGAAAGAAAAAGAAGAAGAGAAAAGAGAAGAATTAGAAGAGACTTTGGAAAATATGGATTTAAAAGATATGTTGTTTGATCATGAGTTTTATGAAAAATTTAAAGATGAAGGTAATTTGAAACTAATAAGAAGTTTTGCGAAGAGAAAGAAAAAGTAATAAGTCATGTAATATGGCTTTTTTTCTTGGAATATATGGACTTTTTGTTTGTTTTTTAGTACAATATAGATATGGAAAATTTATTGGGATATACAAGAGAAATGTTAGAAGATTATTTTATACTTATGGGTGAGAAAAAATATAAAGCCACTCAGGTTTTTGAATGGTTATATCGACATAATGAGTATAATATAAATAATTTTTCTAATATAAAGAAAGATATTATAAATAAATTAAAAAGTGATTTTACAACAGAATTTATAAAAATCGAAAAAGTTTTAGAAGGCCAAGATGTTAAAAAGTTTTTGTTTAGGTTACTAGATGGCGAAAAGATAGAAGCGGTATTAATGGAACATAATTATGGTTTGTCGGTTTGTGTTTCTAGTCAAGTTGGTTGTAATATGGGATGCCGGTTTTGTGAAAGTGGAAGGCTTAAAAAGGTACGAAATTTAGAGACTTTTGAAATAGTTCAGCAGATCCTTTTAATTCAAGAATATATAAATAAAAGAATTGATAGTGTTGTAGTTATGGGAATTGGGGAACCTTTTGATAATTACGATAATATCGTTAGATTTATTAAAATAATTAATGATGCTAAAGGACTGGCAATTGGTGCAAGGCATATAACTGTATCTACATGTGGTTTGGTTCCTAAAATTGATGAATTTAGTAATTTGGATTTGCAGGTGAATTTAGCTTTATCTTTGCATGCTGCACGGGATAGCGTGCGAAATCGTATTATGCCTGTCAACAAAGTGTATAATATTGACACTGTAATTGCAGCAATTAAACGTTATATTGCTAAAACTAATAGACGGGTTACTATTGAATATGTTATGCTTAATATGGTTAATGATACATTGGAGGATGCCCAAGCGTTAGTTAATCTTATAAAAGGAATGAATGTATATGTGAATTTGATTCCTTATAATGAGACCAAAAATATAGAATTTAGTAAAAGTAGTAAAGAAAGAATTAATAAATTTTATGAATACTTAACTACATCAGGAATAAATGTTACTGTAAGAAGAGAATTTGGGGGTAACATCAAAGCTGCATGTGGGCAATTAAGAAGTGAGAGTGATTAATACGAAATCTTTTTATTTAACTGATACTGGTAGAGTTAGAGAACATAATGAAGATAGTGTAACAATACTTAAAAATATTAGTGGTGAATATTTACTAGTTGTTGCTGATGGTATGGGAGGACACCGTAAGGGGGAAGTTGCTAGTGCCCTTACTGTAACACATTTAGGTAAAAGATTTACCGAAAGTGCATCCATAGGAACAAAGATTGATGCTGTAAATTGGTTAAGTGATAATATAAATGAGATAAATAAAGAAATACTTGATTATGGAGAAAAAAATGAAAATTCTAAAGGTTTAGGTACAACTGTTGTAGCAGCGATTGTTACTAATAAATTTTTGATTTTTGCTAATATTGGAGATTCTTCGGGGTATGTAATGAAAAATAATAAATTGCATAAGGTAACTAAACCTCATACACTAGTTAACTTGTTAGTGGATGCTGGGGATTTGACTGAAGAACAAGCTAAAACTCATCCAAAGAAAAATGTGCTTATGAAGGCTTTGGGGGCAGCAGAAAAAGCTGAACCAGATATATTTGATGTTGACAATGGTTCAAATGAAGTATTTTTATGTAGTGATGGAGTTACTTCACTACTTAATGATGATCAAATAGAAAAAGTATTGTTAGAGACAAATTTAACAATAGAAGAAAGAGTTGTGAAATTAATAAAGAAATGTAATGCAAGAGGGGGAACAGACAATATATCAATTGCCTATTTAGTTCGGGAGAGTGGTGATATAGCATGATAATGAAGGGGCAAAAAATTAGTGATCGATACCAAATAATCAAATCAATTGGTGAAGGCGGTATGGCTAATGTTTATTTAGCGTATGATACAATACTTGATCGCAATGTTGCTGTTAAAGTTTTACGTGGTGACTTGGCAACTGATGAAAAGTTTGTCCGTCGTTTTCAAAGAGAAGCATTATCAGCAAGTTCTTTGTCTAACCCTAATATTGTTGAAGTATATGATGTTGGGGAAGATAATGGTGAATACTATATTGTCATGGAATATGTTGAGGGAAAACATTTAAAAAATTTGCTTAAAAAACGGGGTAAATTAACTGTTCCTGAGGTTGTTGATATAGTTTTGCAAATTACTAATGGTCTTAGTGTTGCTCATGACTCTTACATAATACATAGGGACATAAAACCACAAAATATACTCATACTAGATAATGGACTTATAAAGATAACGGACTTTGGTATAGCAGTTGCGATGAATGCAACGCAGTTAACACAAACTAATTCTGTAATGGGTAGTGTTCATTATCTTCCACCAGAACAAGCAAGTGGTAAAGGAGCAACACTTCAAAGTGATATTTATTCAATTGGTATTTTAATGTATGAGTTACTTACTGGTAAGCTTCCTTTTAAAGGGGATAATGCTGTGGAAATAGCTCTTAAACATTTAAAAGAACCGATGCCAAGTATTAGAGATGAAATACCTGATATACCACAGAGTGTTGAAAATATTATTTTAAAAGCAACAGCAAAAAATCCTAAAAATAGATATGCTGATGCGAGAGAAATGCATGAAGATTTAAAAACATGTTTAGATGAATCGAGAGCAAATGAACTTAAGATTACATTCAAATATCCGGAACATGATTATGATGATACAAAGTTGTTAAAAACAGTCAAGGAAACCCAAAAAGTTGAAAAGAAGACTGAATCCAAAAAGGAAAGCAAGGATGGTGAAGAAGAAATAGCAAAGCGTGTTAAGAAAAGTGATGCTAAATCACAAAATAAAGTAATTATTATATTAGCGAGTATTTTTGTAGGGTTAGTAGTAATTATTACAACTATATTTGTTTTAATACCTTATATTACTTCTTCAAGACAAGAAGCAGTTCCTGATGTATCTGGTTATACTGTAACTGAAGCAATAAATGCTTTACAAGATTTAGGTTTTGTAGTTGCTGATGAACAGCGAAGTGAAGCGAGTGAAACTGTTGAGGAAGGTTTAGTTACAAGGACTTCTCCAGCAGCAGGATCTATTAGAAAAGAAGGAACTGAAATAATTCTTTATGTGTCACTTGGTGATGTAACGGTAGAAATTGAAGATTATACTGGCGAAAACTATAATGAGGTTAAAGGTATGCTTGAAGCTCTTAATTTAGTTGTTTATGTTGAAAGCAGAGATATACCAGAAGGTGATGACCCAAATGATTATGAAGAGGGAATTATAATGGATCAATCAGTTGAACCAGGTACAAAATTATCAGAAGGAGATTCAATAACTATATATATTCCAAAACTTGATAATCAATATCCCGATTTTGTAGTTGATGAGTATACTGTTGCTGAGGTAGAAGAATTTGCGGAAGATTATGGTATTACTCTAAATATTGTTTATGAAGAAACTGATGAATATCCAGCAGGTACTATTATTAGACAAAGTAGGGCAGCTGGCTCAACGGTTGTGAGTGGAGCAAGACTTACGATTACTGTTGCAACAACACCAAATTCTGATGATGAGACAATTGATGATACTGGTGGAGGATTAGAATAATGCAAGGGCGCATTACCAAACAAATTAGTAATCAATATACGGTTGAAGTAGATGGAGAAAAAATTGTATGTAATGCGAGGGGAAAGTTCAAAAATATGGGACTTTCCCCTGTTGTTGGTGATATAGTAGAAGTAGATGCAGATAATAAAACTATTGAGAAAATTAACACAAGAAAAAATAAACTAGATAGACCAGTAGTTGCTAATGTTGATATTGCTTTAATTGTAACCAGTTTGAAAAAACCGGATTTATCCCTTAATTTATTAGATAAACTACTTACAATTGTTTTAAGTAATAATATTGAACCAATCATTATTCTAACTAAGATTGATTTAGTTAATAAAAAAGATTTAAAAGAATATAAAAAGATATTTAATTATTATGAGAATTTGGGTATTAAAGTAATACCTAATACAAAATTACATAAATTAAAGAGGACAATAAAAGAAAAAGTAGTTGTTTTAACTGGTCAAACAGGGGCAGGTAAATCAACGATGCTAAATAAATTAGATAAGAGTTTAAATATTGAAACAAAACCAATTAGTGAGGCCTTAAATAGGGGAGTACATACTACTAGACATACAGAACTTTATAAAATTGGTAAAATGTATATGGTGGATACTCCAGGGTTTAGTGCTCTTGATATAAATATATTAGATGTTAATAAATTACAGGAAACTTTTAAAGAATTTAAAAAATATAGTTGTATGTATAAAGATTGTACCCATAATAATGAATCGGGATGTGGTGTAAAAAAGGCAGTTGAGAATGGATTAATTTTAAAATCGAGGTATGATAATTATATTAATTTATTAAAGGTGGTTTATGAAAATAGTAGTAAGTTATATAAGTAGTATATATGATCGGGGAACAACTATAAAAATAATTGCTAAGTGTAAGGATGCTGATGGGATTCATGTTGATTTAATGGATGGATTGTATGTATCAGAAAAAAATTTTGAAATAAAAGAGTTAGCTAAACTTTTTTCTGGTATTCCAAAGCCTTTAGATATCCATTTGATGACCGATAAACCTTCAAAGTATTTTAGTGAATTACTTGGATTAAATCCTAGTTGTATATATATTCATCCAAAGACAGAAGAAAATCCCGAATTAGTATTTGATTATTTAAGTAAATATAATATTGAACCAGGATTAGTTATCAATCCTGATGAAAGTGTGGAAGAATATGAAAAATACTTTGCTAAAGTAAAAAGGGTGTTACTTATGAGTGTTGTTCCAGGAGCTGGAGGACAAGCATTTTTAGAAAGTACCCCAGAGAGATTGGAAAAATTAAAGCAGTTTAAAGAAAAATATGACTTTTTGATATATGTTGATGGGGGAATAAATGATAAGACCATAAAATTAGTTAGGGATGCTGATGGTGTGGTATCGGGGTCATATGTATGTAGTAGTGAAGATTTTACAGGAAGACTTAGAAAACTTAAGAAAAGTTCAAATAATTAAACGTTATTTGAACTTTTTTTGTCTTTATGTAGAAACTTTAGTTATGTAGAAAGTTAATGAAAAAAGACTTAAAAATAAGACTTTTTACTTAAAAACTT
>CALVKN010000015.1 GCA_944332715.1 uncultured Bacilli bacterium | reverse complement strand
ATAGTTATAATTTTTTCATTTTCTTTAGTATGACTTGCTAAGTATTTAACAAGTTCGGTTTTACCTGAACCAGTTTCTCCACTTACAATTATATTGCAGTGTCCTTCAACACAAGTCATTAAAAAGTCATGTAAATCTTCAGTTACATATTGTTCATTAATAAGTTTATCCTTGTTAAGACGGATTTTGGCAGGCGTCTTACGAATAACACAAGCAATACCATTAGTAGCAATCGATTCATGAACAAAGTTAAGACGAAGTTCAGCAGATTCAGCATCCAAAAAAGGATGGGCCATATTAAAAGTTTTACCCATTACATTTGAGCATTGGAAAGCAAGTTTTTCCATTAAAGCATTATTAATTTCTGGTCTATCGACACGATAAACACCTTTATCAAGAGTTTTTAGCCAAACTTGACCACCATTTGAATAGGAAACGTCAGTTATATTATCTTCCTCTAAAAACTCTTTTAAAGGTCCAAAATCTATTTGTGAAAATATAGCATCATTCACGTTTTGTCACCTCTTTTGTTTCTTTTATTGTCCTACAGTAAATCCTGCATAACTTTGAATCATTTCTAACAGCAATTCATTAGCATATGCTACTTCTTGTCCTTCTTCAGTATATAATGAATTTCTTGGAACTGGAAATACTTCCATATTTAATTCAGGAATTAATTCAATTAAATTTAAATATTCAGCCATTTCAAATGTTACTGCAAATGATAGCCTAGCAGGTTCACTAGATGTATCAGTATCAAATACATTTTTTCCTGATGAATTTTTTACAGATACTACTTCAATACTTGTAATAAATTCATCATAAACATATTGTCCTGATATTTGGGCTTTTAGCCACAAGTCAATTTTATCACCAGGATATATTGAATTAGCATAAGTCGATGTATTATCTACATTAAGCCAATATATTGTATACCCTTCTTCAAGATCTTCTTGTTCTCTTTCTTTAAGTTCACTTCTATCTACAACTTGTTCGTTATAAAACATTGCTCCTTCAACAACTGAAGTTTCATTTTTAATATAACGCCCTGTTAATAAACTACCACTAGTAATTATATTAGCATTTTCTAAAAAGCCACTATTTACTTCAACATATTCAAAATCCTCAGCTGTAATCATTTCTGTTGCTGTAAGTGTTCGGGTTGCTACAGGAACTCTTTGTGGATTAATAGCGTTTTCTAAAGTCATATTATAGAAGAACCATAACACTATTACTCCTGCAATAACTGCTAGTATAGTAACAGTATTTCTATTCAACAATACATTTTTAATATTTTTTAAAATATTTCCCATTTTTATCCTCCGTAGTTTCCACCCATATCTATCATACGGCTTTGAATCATTTGTAATAAAACTTCGTTAGTTATTTCAGTTGATCCAACATCGGAATTATAACTAGTATTTCTAACAAGAGGAGTTATTGTTATGCCAGATATAAATTCTGCTACTTTTAGATAACGATACATATCCGTAGGAACAGCAAATAGCAACCATGCTGGTTTACCTCCACTCGTCACATCAAAAACGTTTTCTCCGTTAGAATCTCTAACTGCTAATACTTCAATGTTGGAAATAAATTCACCATAATAAACTAAACCATCTTGTGTTGTTGACATCCATAAATCGATATGGTCACCAGGATATATTGAATTGGCATAAGTTGATTCGTTATTTACTCTTAATTGGTAAATTGTGTAACCATCAGGAATTTCATCAAATATTGAATTAGGCAATTCTTCTTTTTCGACTATTTGACTTGTATAAAACATGCCACCAGTAGGAATAGATGTTCCGGTATTTACATATTTACCAACTAGGCTATCTCTTTGGGATGCTGTATAAACATCAGCTCCGCTTAGGAAACTATTGCTAATTTGTACTATTCTTATATCATCTCGAGTAATTTCTTCAGTAGCAGCTATAGTTCTAGTTGCCACAATTACTTCCCGAGGATTAACTTCTTGATTAACCCTATATAAATAAAAACCAACTAATACGGCAACACCGGCTACTACCCCAATGATAGTAACCGTTGTTTTATTTGTAAGAAACTTTTTAAACGTATTAATTATTCCCATTTTATTCCTCCAATTTTACTTTACAATGTATTACCTTCAATTATTGCATCAATTCTTTCGGTCATATCGAACGATTCAGAATCTCCCATAACATTGAAGGTAGTCGATCTGCTTTTTATTTCTACACTGGCCTTTGGTGGGGCTTCATAAACTCCATAAAAACTTACAGTGTAATCAGTTGAACCCGATGTAGTTTCAGCGAACCTTCTTATAAAACTTTCAAAGAATTTTTCTTTATTTATCTTTATTTCACCAAAAGTACGATAGTAGGAATAGTCAACTGCATCTACTAAAGCGGCTTCGGTAATTTCTTTTACTAAGTAATAATCTTGAGTAGATGATGATGTTAAATTTTGTACTAATAACATTATAACTACTACAAATATACCAAGTAATACTAACCAGTATCCCCACAAAGCATTTTTCATTAACTATTCACCCCTACTTCCATGCTGGTCCACCAATTACGGAATATTGACCGTTAATTTTTTCTGATTCTGTCCAGCCTTCCCATAGTGACCAGTAACCACTAGAGTTTGCACTGTTATTGTTATCAGACCGGCCTCCTTCTGGAGTTCTGTTATCTACAGTTATTTGATCTGAGTATTCATCAACTAAATAGTCGATTACTTCACTATAGCAGAACATATTTGCATAAGTTTTACCATTATCATCTGTATATGCATAACATTCTAATGAATCATTAGCATAGCCACCAGCATCTTCAACAGATGCATTATATTCTTTTAGGTACTCAATTATATCACCGTTTAACCTTATACTAAAGTCTAATGCTGAATCATCACCAGTTTTAGTGTAAATTGTTTCGTTTTCCGATTCTATTTCACTAATAGTAAGTTCTGCTTTATCACGTAGTAGTGACAAGGCTGCAAGAGTTGTATTAACATTCCAGTTGTAACCCAGTTCTCTATCAGCAGACTCAACTGTTACAGTAGAAATCGGTTTAAAGTTTATTTGTAATTCATCTAAATTGATAATACATCCTACACAATCAAAATTACATTCTGGACATTCTTCCCAATGGCAATCGTCATCTTCACAAACAAATTCACAGTTTGGACAGTCATCAGGTCGACAGTCACTATAGTAGTAGCAGACATAGTCTCCGCTGAATTTTTCTATTCCAGATTCACCTACGGCTTCAGCTACACTTGAATCTTTATTATCACCAGGGATAACATTTTCGCCATTATCACCATCAACTCTACCGAAGTCTATCAATCTACCATTGTTATCTGCTGAACCAGAAAGTGGTGTGTAGAACTCACCTAAATCTTCAAGCATAAGTCTAAATTCTCCACCACCAGTTGCTAATGTTGTTATTGGAAGTGAATTTGTTAATTCTTCTAAAGTTATCTTATTTAGCCTAATTATACTTCCTTCATAATCAGCTTGTCTTACGGTAACTCTTCCGTTAGACTCTATTTGATAGAATACTGATGGAGTAATATAACTTTGAGCTTTTTTAACTGTTTTTCTTATGAATGTTGCATCAGATATTGGTTGAATATCTGAATCACATCCATTTGCATCACATATTGTAAATGTTCTATCTGTATAAACTTCACCATATTCTGATGCGTAGTTATAATCTTGAATGCTAGGATTCATTTCTTCATATGTAAATGGAGTATCTTCACATTCATATTCGCCAGTAGTTGTACCTGTACATATTTCTATTTCATATTCTTCTTCTAAAGTATCTTCTTGAGCTTCTAAGTAATATAATGATTCTTCATCAAGATCTGATTTAGAAAGTAAATCGAAGTATGGTTGATATGCATCATCGCCTTGATATTCATTATAATAGAAACTTAATTTTTGTTCAAATGGGAATTCTATAGCCCATCCTGCAGTACATGCATTAAAGTTAGTTATAGCCTCAATATAATCTTGGTAGCCTTGTTCTATCATTCCAAGACCTTCATCACGAATTCTACCGATTTCTCCATTTACATAACCTTGTGTTGAACCGTCTCTACAAGTTCCACTTGGAGTACACGTACACTCTTTGCCACATGAGCCACTACAACAATAATTAGTACAACTTGGACTATATCCTATATTATAACTATCTCCTCTATCTTCAATAGGAACATATCCTTCTTCTGTTGCTGTTCCTGGTTGAATTCCTGTGAAACTTCCAGATTTATACCATCCCTCTTCTCCAGTACATCCACCACAATCACCAGAACAAGAACTGTATTGTTGCCATCCATCTGCATCAGCAGCATCAGCCATCATTACTAAATGATATCCTTCAATCATCATTTCTTGAGCAGCAACTATATCTTCAATAAATTGTTCTCTATTTATTGATTTATCATCAGTACTTCCACTCGTGTAGCAGTCTTTCTTACCTTCAACATGGGCAGTTAATTGGAAGTATGCACCACAATTAACGTTTTCTTCATCAGATACTTCACCACTACCAATTTGCGGATTTAATTTTATACCACCTTGGATGCCATCATCAATAACATCAAAGTAATCTTCTTTACAGAATACTTGGCAATATTCGTTACTACTTGAAACACCACCAAGGTCTTCAACTAAATTATAACTATTTCCAGCATCATCGACATTATCAAGTATACATTTCTTTATGTCTTCTGGCGCATGAATTTCTGATATTGCCTCATCTTCTTCATCACTACAGATTGGAATTGACAATTCCGTTTCACAAACTGGATTTGCACAACCAACAGTTCCACTTATGCTATCGCTATTTGCTTGTCCATCAGATTTTTCGATAATAAGCATTCTTTGTTTGTCAGTTTCATTTTTAGCATATAATATTGCTCCAACATATTCAATACTTGGATCAAAGTAATCATATGTTATATTATAAGTTGCATTTTCGCATTCTTCTTCATCTAAAACGGTTTTTGTAAAATGTACTCTAATTCTTACTGTACCATTTCTAAGACCATTTTCACCTGGTGTTAGTACTTTTGAAATATCAACGTCAGGTGTAAGGCTTACCCATTCATTAGCTTCATTATAATATTCCATATAATCAAAAGTAATTCCGCTAGATGAACAGTTAGTACAAGTTAAATTAAAGTTATTAACATACGCTTCTTCTGAAAAATCAGAAATTTCAATATTAACATAATGGAATTCTTGAACAGTATCTTCAGTTCTAGATCCATCCATTTCTGTTGATACTACACTTCCTTTAACTGTTGATGATGCAATTCCTTGATTTGCATAAACTTCTTCCGCTGCACTTAATGCATGATAGAATAGTTCTTGAGCAGCATATATAACATCATAAGCTTCGTTACCAAGACTATAACCACTCATTACATAACTAGGTTTATACCAATTATAACTACTCTTTCTTAAATTTGTAAATCTTTTTGTACAATCGCTATAATCTCCACAAGTTACTCCGATAATTGTTTGAGCTATGTCTCCGCCCCACGCTGCCCAACTAATACCTAAATTTACGTGAGCAGAACCAACTCCGTAGTATGCTACACTATCCCATCTGCCGGCACCTCCCCAGCCATAAAGTCCTAGAGTAAATGCTCTAATAGCAATACTTGCTGCTAAATATAAGTTATCGCCACTAAGTGTAGCTTCATACCTATTAGGGGATGATTCTGGTGTAACTATATCTTGTAATGAATAACTAGTATTTATTTGAGTATAAGCATGTTTTAATATTTCTAATACTCCCATATCATATGCTTGGACTCCGATTGAACCATCTGAACCTAAGATACGGCCTAATACATAGTAATTTGCAGGATCTTTATGTGGGTCCATACAATACGAAACAAAAGTCTTTCCATCTCCAGTTATTTCATACATACTAGTAGAATGATTCTTTTTATAACTACTTCCGTTAGTTACTATTAAGCCAGCCGCACTAGCTTTTCCGGTTTTTGTTCTGCGGTATTCAACAGTTTTATCAGTACTAATTGCACTAACACTACCAACACCTACAAAAAATACCAGTAATAAAACAATAATTAATTTTACACTTTTTTTCATAATTCACTTCTCCTACGTCTTCTTATTACTACTACAACTATAACCCCCGTTATAATTAATACTACAACTACTCCAATTATTATAGGTGTTCTATTTTCGCTTATAAAATGGCCAATTTCTTCATACCAAGTTAAATCATCTTGATTTTCTTCAGCTTCTTGATTAACTCTTTCGACTTCTGCAGTAACCCGATCTATGAATTCGCCAAATTCTATTTCATCATAATAAACATACCTTTGGCATAAATAATAATCTGGAACTTGTTCACAAATTGCAAAAGTTGCAGCATATTCATTATACCTTGGCAATGAAACTCTTAACGTTCTTAACAAGGTATCTGCACAACTTGTGGCATCAGAACTATATATTTGGATAGTAAAAGTTACTAACTCTCCTAGTTCTCTCCAAACTATGGCAACATTACCGTTGTCTGTGTCAGAATAATGATAAGTAAGTTCTTCATCATTATAATTATTAGTAACAACAGCATAAACATTTTCAGTTAGATTTAAAATATTTACTTGAAGAGCATCGGTTGTTGATACATAATTTTCTTCTTCTTCTGTTTCTAATAATGCATCTGGCGGTTCAGAGTTTTCTAGTTCAATGGTAATAACCTCATAATTTGCAGTAATATTAGATATTTCACTATTTAATTCTGCTCGTTCTTCATAACTACATGTCGCAGCACTTACAGATAGTGTAAACAAGCCAAAAGTTAATATTAAAAATAAAGCATACTTATATTTAGACATTTCGACACCTACCTATGATTTAGTTTACCATATATACGTTTTTTTTTCAATTAGAAATTGCCTATAATTTCTAATTGTGGTATTATTTATTTGAATATTAATAACGGAGGAGCAATGAAAAAGTTTTTTTTGGTATTAGGAATAATGATACTCACATTTGTAATTTATATATTCTTTATAAATACAAATGGTTTTAAAATCGTTGAAGATGCTATAGCTGTAGAAAATCTTCCCGATTCTTTTGATGACTTTAAAATTGTTCAATTCTCCGATTTATTAATTGGATCAACTAAATCAGTTGAAGATTTGGATAGTATAACACAAAGTATTAATAATGTCGAGCCAGATTTAATTGTTTTTACTGGAGATTTAATAGCAAGTGATTATGAATTAAGCGATGAAGAAGTACAAACCATTAAAGATTATTTATCAAGTTTAGATTGTTCATTATACAAATATGCTATCATCGGAGATAACGATATAGATAATATCGATTTATACAAAGAAATACTCAACGATAGTGGTTTTATATTATTAGATGATCAATCAACTTATATATTTTATGGCGATAAAACACCGATAAAACTCACTGGTATTACTAACGCTAATAAAATAAGTGATGCTTTATATATAGCAGATGAATTAGAAACTTTTTATAATATTGTAATTACTCATGAACCAGATAACATTGAAGCAATAGCAGAATATGATGTTAATTTAGTTTTAGCAGGGCACTCTTTACTTGGCCAAATAAGAATTCCTTTTTGGGGAGGAATATTAAAAAAAGATGGCGCTAACATATATTTAGACCATCATTATAAAGTTAACAACACAGATATGTTTGTATCAGCAGGATTAGGTACTGAAAATGTTAATATAAGGGTTTTTAATAAACCAACAATTAATTTATATAGATTACAAAAAGCCAATTAAAAATTCCTTACAATGAAGGAATCTTTTTTTATAAGTATTCAGCAACTTTAAAGTTATTATTTAAACTTTCAACTAATTCATCTGTTTCGTATTGGCTAAACATTTTTTCAAATACACTAGCATCAAGCAAGAACATATCGGGATAATTAATAAATATTTCCTTATATACTGATGTTCCTAAATCTTTAACGTATTTAAGATTTACTTCAACTAGTTCAGAGTTTTGTTCAATAGCCTCTTGCATTTTCTTTGGTGTATTATCAATGAACTCGTCAATATCTTCTTTAGTAAATCCATATTTTTCTAAAAACTTCATGCAGCTCTTCCCCTTTTCATTTCTTCTTTTTGTAATAATACTTCATCTATTTTAGATAATAATAAACCTTTATCACCGCCAAGAACTTTAAGCGCTTCAAAAAGCATTTCTTTTTCACCTAATTCGGAATTAGTTAAAGTATCAATTCTTGAATATATTTCAGAAGCCTTATCACTCATATCAAAGGCTTCTAGTACATGTAGGGCATCTTCCTTAATTTCAGAAAGATCAGTATCTAACTCCGGGGAAACAGTATCCTCCAATGTATTACCATTTTGAGCCATTATATAGTTAAATGCTCTATTGCTGAATATAAAAGATGCATAAATGCCTTTTTCATTTTTATATGTTACACCAACAGCATCGGCTTTGGCCATTCTTTTAATAACCATTTCGATTGGTTGAGTTATATGTCTTGGATTTTGTTGATATGCAGCAATGAATCCCATTTCTTCAGCAAGTTTTAGTTCTCTTTCTAGTTCCGTTGGATCAATTGTCAAAACTATAGCTTGTGAAGGTTTCTTTATTTTAATACCATGACTATCCAAAACTTCTAGAGATTTAAAATTTGCTAAATTGTAAGAAACTGAATATTTTTCAATTTGTTCGGTATCTTGTTCTTTAAAATTTTCTTTTGTTTTGTTAATTAAATCAATTGCTCTTTGTTCCATAATACACCACTTTCTAATATGCCATTAAAGGTACCTTTCTTGGATCAAGTCCACTTATTTGTAAAACATTAATCGTATTATTTAACCCCTTTAAATCATATTTAACTAGGACATTTGGCATAAGACTTATATCACGAGCTTCTTTTCCAAGTTCTAGTAACTTAGCAATCTTTGGTGCTAATTCTTTATCATATAATATTTCAATATTATTCTTTAATATTTTTAAATCTATGTTTTTATTACGTAATTCTGTAACATTATTTTTTAATGTTTCTGCATCATAATTGTTTAGTAATTTTTCCATTGCCGATTCATTATAATCTTGTGGATCTAATCCACATTCTTTCATGCAATCATATAGTTTTTCTTTTTCGCTTTTGGCATCTTCTGGGTTAGATACTTCAGCAACTGCTTCAAACACTCCAGTTTGATTTTCCGTAGTAGTAACTTCCGGAGCATTTTCTTCGATTACTTTATCAAATATTTCTTCTAATACCGGTTCTTGTTCAGCACTTGCTTTAACTGGTTCTAGATTAGTTTGTTCTTGTTCAACTTGTTCTTTACCAGCAGATTCTTTTTTCGCTTCAACCAAAACTTCAGTTATTGTTTTGCCACTAGCTTTATCCCCGCTTTTAAATGAAGCATCATATTCGTATAAAGCATCTTCTGGGAACATCAGTATTTTAGCTGCTTCTCTTTGTTCATTTTCTGAAAAATCAAATTTTTCTAGTAATGAAGTTATTTCATCACGAGTTATATTAATATTACCCGAAAGTGCTAAATCAAAGTATTCATTTAATTTGGCTTGATTACTTAAAGCTTCATCTTTACGAATTCCTAATTCTTCAACTTTAGTTATAGCATTGTTCATTTCTGTTTCAACGCTTTCTAACTTTTCAGTTGCCTTTTTATTTTCCGCAACAACTTTAGCAATTGTTTCTGGTAGCATTTTACTAACTTTTTCATTAATAACTGCTGGATCAAAATCAATATGCAATCTATCTAATACAGTTGCAAAGTCATCCCTATTAATACTACTTAAAACAGAAGTTATTTTTTCTCCTTCTTCTGCTAAAGTTTTTTCTTCTTCAGTTAACTTTTCGATTTCCTTAATAAGAACTTCTTTTTCGTTTTTAGTCCTTTCTTGAGTTTCGATAGCATCTTCTCTTTCCTTATTCATTTTAGTTAGAATAACACTATCTTCTCCACGAAGGTTATATAACTTATCAAGTAGAGTTCTTACTTCAGTTTGTAACATTTTCATTTAATCACGCCCTTTATTCTGCATAAATTATAGCAAAGAAAAAGTAAATTGTAAATAAAATTTTAAAAAAAGAAAACAAAATAAAAAATTAGTTTTTTAAAATTAGTGAATAATCTTTATACTAGAATGTATTCTTTACTAAGTATTCTAGAATCACTACAATATTCCATTATAAATTTATTATCTTTCTTACATATGATAATTCCAATTGTTTTATCTTGATTTATTTCTCTTAAGTTCTTATCTATGTAATTCATGTATACTTATATTTGGCCAATATGTTCTTTTTTTAATTCGGTAACTTTTAATTCTACAACTACGTAACAATTAAACTTAATATTATAAAGAAGTAAATCGATGTAATTGTAAGTATTACCTATTTTTATTTTATATTCATTAGCAATATAACAAAATGAATCACCTAATTCTCTTAAAAAATCATCTAAGTCTTCTAATATAATCTTTTGTAACATTTTTTCTGAGATTATTTCTTTATTATCGTTATTTTTTATTACAATGGATTTTTGATTAAATCAACTAATGTGGTTTCTTCTTTGGCAATTAATTTTTCTCTAGTAATATCATCTAATCTTTCATATTCTTTATTTTTTATTCGTTCACGAAGTTGTCTTACCGATAAATTTTGTTCAATGCTTATTTTTATATAATAATTAATTTCATTAACATTATCTATAGATAACAACTCGCTATAATGACTCCAAGACAAATTGGTCGACACTGTCGGCCAATTTTCTTTGCTAATAGCATAATAAAATTGGCGCATTCTTCTTAATGTTCTTTCGTTATATTTTTTACTAATCTCATTAATTAACTTTTCAGAATATTCTTTTATAATACCTTCCCCATAGTGTTTCCCTGCTTCGCTTAGTAATTTACCAACATTATAATATGTAGTTAAATCACTTTTGTTTTTGCTATAATCTTTAACCTTTTTGGTTATTTCATTATTTATTAATTCGTTTTTTATCTCATTATAATAATTCATTTATTCCTCCTAAGCTAGTTTGTATTCTTTACTAAGTATTCTAGAATCGCTACAATATTCCATGATAAATTTATTATCTTTCTTACATATGATAATTCCAATTGTTTTATCTTGCGTTACTTTTCTTAAATTCTTATCTATATAGTTCATATAAATTTCTATTTGACCAATATGTTCTTTTTTAAGTTCTGTTACCTTTAGTTCAACTACAACAAAACAATTATATTCATAATTATAAAGAAGTAAATCGATGTAATTGTAAGTATTACCTATTTTTATTTTATATTCATTAGCAATATAACAAAATGAATCACCTAATTCTTTTAAAAAATCATCTAAGTCTTCTAATATAATCTTTTGTAATACTTTTTCTGAAATTATTTCTCTATTATTGTTATTTTTTATAACAATAGGATTTTTAATTAAATCAATCACTGTAGTTTCTTCTTTGGTAATTAATTTTTCTTTAGTTTTGCTATCTAATCTTTCATATTCTTTATTTTTTATTCGCTCACGTAATTGTCTTACTGATAAATTTTGTTGTTCTGTTAATCTAATATAGTAATTAATAGCACTTATTTTATCTAAAGGTAAGAGTTCTGAATAATGGCTCCATGTCAATAGGTGCGACACTGTCGCACCTTTCTTAATAGCAGAGAAAAATTTTCTCATTCTTTTTAAAGCTGATTCGGTATACCCTTTACCAAGTTCTTTAGTTAACTTTTCAGAATATTCTTTTATAATACCTTCCCCATAGTGTTTCCCTGCTTCGCTAAGTAACTTGCCAACATTATAATATGTAGTTAAATCACTTTTGTTTTTGCTATAATCTTTAACCTTTTTGGTTATTTCATTATTTATTAATTCTTTTTTTATCTCATTATAATAATTCATTTGTACCCCCTAAACTAATTTGTATTCTTTACTAAGTATTCTAGAGTCACTACAATATTCCATGATAAATTTATTATCTTTCTTATATATGATAATTCCAATTGTTTTATCTTGATTTATTTCTCTTAAGTTCTTATCTATGTAATTTATGTATACTTCTATTTGGCCAATATGTTCTTTTTTTAACTCTGTTACTTTTAGTTCTACTACTACGTAACAATTAAACTTAATATTATAAAGAAGCAAATCAATGTAATTATAAGTATTGCCTATTTTTATTTTGTATTCATTTTCGACAAATGTAAAGCCATTACCTAATTCTTTAAGAAAACTTGGAAAATCTTCCATAATAATTTTTTGCAATACTTTTTCTGAAATTATTTCTTTATTATTGTTATTTTTTATAACAATGGGATTTTTGATTAAGTCTACAACTGTTGGAGAAACATTATCTATTAATTTACTTTTGGTAACTTCATCTAATCTTTCATATTCTTTATTTTTGATTTTTTCGCGTAGTTGTCTTACAGATAAATTTTGTTGTTCTGTTAAATTTATGTAGTAGTTTATTTCATTCGCCGATTCAATAGATAATAGTTCACAATAATGTGACCAAGATAATTGTGCAGACACTGTCTGCAGTTTCTGAGTCTCATAAAATTTTAACATTAACCACAAATTTCTTTTACTATATCCTTTGCCAAGTTCACTAGTTAGCTTTCTAGAATACTCTTTTATAATGCCTTCCCCATAATGTTTCCCTGCTTCGTTAAGTAACTTGCCAACATTATAATATGTAGTTAAATCACTTTTGTTTTTGCTATAATCTTTAACCTTTTTGGTTATTTCATTGTTTATTAGTTCGCTTTTTATTTCATTATAATAATTCATTATATACCTCCTTGCTTAAGTAATTAGCCTATTATATAGTGTTATATTTATTTTGCAATAACTTCGACATAGTTCGACAAAAGTAGTAATTTTTCAAAATAAAAGCAGGATATTAAAGGGGCAATAATTAAATAAACCTCATATACTATTTTAGAAGGAGGAAGATTTTTTGAAAAAGAAAATACTGATTATTATAATTGCTTTAATAATTCTAGCAATTGCAATATTTTTTATAATAAAAGGTTTTAATAAAGAGGATGATTCAACTCTTAAAAAGGTTAGTCTTGCTGAGGTAACACATAGTTCTTTTTATACTCCACTTTATGTAGCAATTGAAAATGGTTATTTTGAAGATGAGGGATTAGAAATTGAACTTATTTTAACACCGGGAGCTGATAAAGTAAGTGCTGCTGTATTGTCGGGAGATGTAGAGATTGGCTTTGCAGGAGCAGAATCTGCTATATATGTCTATGAACAAAATAATCCCGATTACTTACAAATATTTTCAGGACTTACTAAAAGAGATGGTCAATTTATTGTAAGTAGAGATAATTATGAAGACTTTTCACTGGAAGATTTGTATGGTAAAGAAATATTAGTTGGTAGATCTACGGGAATGCCAGCGTTAAATTTCTTAAATGGACTTAAGAATATGGGAATAGATATTGATAGAATAAATATTAATTATTCAGTAGAATTTGCAGCATTGTCAGGCACATTTATCGGAGGAACTGGAGACTTTGTTAATTTGTTTGAACCAAATGCAACATCGCTTGAAGAAAATGGCTATGGCAAAGTTGTTGCAAGTGTTGGGGAAATGAGTGGTGAAGTTCCTTATACAGCATTTTATGCTCGCAAGAGTTATATTGAAGAAAATAGTGATATAATTGATGCTTTTACTAAAGCGATAGCTAAAGGAATAGAATACACCATGAATAATGATTCAAGTGTTGTTGCAGAAGATATAATTGCACAATTTCCTGATACCGATGTAGATGAACTAGCATTAATGATTGATAGATATAAAGAATATGATTGCTTTCTTACTACACCATTTGTTAGTGAAGAAATATTTACTAACTTAGAAGATTTCTTAATTGATTTTGAATTAATTGAAAATTATGTTCCATACAATGATTTAGTTAACAATTTCTATCATGAATAAAATATTAGAAATTAAAAACTTGAGTAAGAAATACCATACTAAGAATGGAGAAATAAAAGCAATCGATAATATATCATTTGATATTTATGAAGAAGAATTTTTATGTGTCATTGGTTCTAGTGGTTGTGGCAAATCAACACTATTAAATATCTTAGCAAATTTAGATATAGCATCTAGTGGAGAAATTATAAAAAATAAAGATATAAATATCGGATATATGTTACAAGAAGATGCCCTATTTCCTTGGCTTACAATATTAGATAACGCCTTGCTTGGACTTAAAATTAGACGCGAGTTAACTGATGAAAATATTAAGTATACTAAAGAATTATTAGAAAAATATGGATTAGGTGATTTTTTAGAAAAATACCCTAGCCAATTATCCGGAGGAATGCGCCAGCGGGTAGTATGAATACAGTATAGACACAGGTAATAATTATGTAAAGTTGCTTATAACCCTTATAAATAAAGGAAAAGAGGTAAATTATGTTGTTAGATAATAATACAAAAAAGGTAATAAATTTAATAAATAATTTTGATACTTTAAACAATATTGACAAATTAAGATTAAGTATTTGTATATTAGAAAACAAGAATTTTAATATTAATTTTAATACTAGAGATATAATCATTCTTTTAAAAGAAGTTTTATCTAAACTAGATTCTAATTATGGTAAAATCATTGTCAATTTTAGTAGATATAAACATTTATTATTTTTTTCAGCCAAATATTTAGAATTAAATGATTTAGAAAAGAAAAAGTTTACTGTGGAAATGTTATTTAATATTTATGAAACTGATTTTAATGATGAAATAATTAATAATGAGATAAATAAATTATTACCAATTTATGATTATTCATATTGCATATTAAACAGTTAAAAAATACCTAGTGGGAATAATCCTGCTAGGTATTTTTTTTATTGATTGTTATTAGATTTTTCTTTAATAGTTTCTAGAAAATCTTGTAAATTTTGTGGATGTTCATGAATATAATTTAATATATCCTGTACATCATTACCATTTTCAGAATTATCGTTTGATGATTCCAATTTGATTTCCTCTAACTTTTCGTCAATTTTTTTGATTAATTCGTTAATATTTGTTGTGCCATTTTCATGATTCATAATTTATACCTCCTATACTATTTTATCATATAAATCATTTTTTATAATTAAAACCTTGCTTTTAAATATTTTTATAAATATATTATTTATCTATGTATTCCTTTGTTTTCTTCTCCAAATCCATCTAAAATATATGGTTGATAATTTGTCTTAGATTTTTCTTTCTCATTGATATGATTTTTAACAATTGTATTAATCTCCAATGCTAATATTTGCGATATATTGCTATTTATATTATACCGTGATTCTAAATCATCTGGAGTAATTGGTACAAAAGGAAAACCATTATTATATTTTTCATACATATCAAAAATTATATTCCATTTCACTTCATCAGCAACCATCATACTTAAATCATCATTTACCTCTCCCTCGATAGATGAATTATTAGTTTGACTAATTTGAGTTGGTTTGGTGTTTGATATAGAATCAACATTTTGCAATGAACCAGTAGTTTCTACTTCTTCTGCTTTTTGTGTCATAGTTCCTAATCTATTTAATTGATCTTCTTTTATCAACATATTAACAATTTTAAAAAGTTTTTTATTAATTTGCTCAATAATCATATCCCATTCTTCATCCGATATAGGATATCTTGGTATATGATAAATCGATTTAAAAGAGTTTGCTCCTTCTCTAATTTCCATCATTCAAAAACATCATATAAAAATACCAAAAGATATCACCCTACTCATGCGAGGAATTATCGTATTAGAAGGCGTATTAGAAGACATAGCTCCAGAAATGAATCTACTAGACGCTCTAAAAAGCGAATGGCAATTAAGTTCTATATTCTCTAAAGAAAACATAGAAAAATACATTCTTTCTTTTATCAAAAACACTCGTGATTTAAAAAACATTCCAGAAGAAATACTTACCATGTGTAAAACCATTAATAATGGAGCTTTAGAACTAAAAATAAAAGAAAGTAATCCATACAAAACGGAAAAAAACAATCGATTAAATCTATTAGTATGCACTTTAATAGATATTGCTCTTATCATAGCTTGTGCAATAAGTAGCCTAGGAACTTCAGAATTTTCTAAAACATTAAGTATTCTTTTCCTAGTTTGTTTTATCATCAATACAATATACATTGTTATAAAAGCTAAAAAATAGTGATTAGAAAAAAAATCGCTATTTTTTAATCAAATAAATTGATTAATTTCTATTTTCTATAAAACTTCCTAAACACAAAAGTATTTTAATAACTTCTTAATGTTTACCACTTAAGCATTTTTTTTAAAACTAACTTTAATTTTTGATGCTATCAAACAAATCATACTAAAAATATTATCTAATTAATAATAACATTTTAAAATCAAAAATGATTACAAGATGCCAATATAACATTTAAATTACTTTAAGCTATATTAGTATCAGACAAGATAATCTTATTTAACAATTATATCCTTTGAACCGTTAGCTTTTTTTAATTTTTTTCAACTTCCTAAATTACACAGGATCCTAAAACCTATAGAAATTATAGCATAGTGTAATTTAAATTACGATATTGATACTCCACAATCAAGAGGTGATTCTATTGTAATTTAAACATATTGTAATTTAAATGGTATTTGAAACGATGGAGAAAATTACTCTTTCAGTATTTTTAGCTATACATAATGTAATAAAAATATTCTTAAGAAATAAAAGGCAAAAAATAGTGGACTCTAACAGTTCACTATTTTTCAGTAATTAAACTATTTTGAATTAAAAAGTCCCTTGCCACATCTTCCGGTCTTTGTTGTTCTTCATCAACCTTATAATTAAGTTCACGCATCACGTCATCACTTAAATAAATAGAAAGTTCTTCTAGAATTGGAACAACTTCAGGGAATTCCTCCAAAACTCGATTATTCACTATTGGAATTGCGTGATATGGAAGGAAAAATCCTTTATCGTCTTCCAAAACAACTAAATCATATTTTTTCAAAAGACCATCCGTTGAATAAGCATCAATGACATCACTTTCATGATTGGTTAAAGCCACATATCTAGGAGCTCCATCAATTGGCATGACATCCCGGAAAGCTATTGGATAAACTTGTTGCAAGCCTAGAAAGCAATCATTTCTTTCCATAAATGTGAGAGTGGGTGAAAAAACAAGTTCACTTGATACCGCACTTAAATCACTAATAGTTTTTAAATTATATTGTTCTGCTGTATCTCTTCGAACAGCTAAAGTATAAGTATTATTAAAATTCAAATCACCCAAAACATTGACATCATACTTCTCTTTCATTTCTTTTTTAGAAATATTATAAACTTCCTCAACATTAGAATTAGGTTCATGTTTTAAAACACTACCATAAATCGTTCCAGTATAATCTACATACATGTCAATATCATCTTGCTCTAATGCAGACAAAACAATAGTGGAAGAACCTAAAGAAAGTCTTTGATTTACTGTAATATCTGTCCTATCTTCAATGATATCATTAATCATGTAAGACAAAATTTCTTGTTCTGTAAAATCCATACTACCAATAGTAATCTGTTTTTTAGCTTGTTCTCCTTGGAACACTGGGTAAATTATCAAACAAAGAAAAGCCAAAATAGTAAGTATTAATACACTAACTTGAAATCCCCTTCTTTTAAAGAACGATACCTTTCCCTGTTTCTTATATTTTGGTGTTACTAAATTTTCCACAATACCCAAAATATAATCAAAGAATAAAGCCAAGATACAAGCCGGAATAGCCCCTGCTAAAATTTGAGCATTATTAATAGAACGAATACCAGCATAAACTAAGTATCCTAGCCCTCCTGCTCCACAGAATGCAGCCAAAGTCATAAGACCAACCGCACTAACAGCCGAAATACGAATACCACCCATAATCACTGGTAAAGCCAGTGGAATTTGCACTTTTACAAGAATTTGCCATTTTGTAAGACCAATGCCTCGAGCTGCTTCTAACATATCTGCATTAATATTTTGAATTCCAATATAAGTATTTTTTATAATAGGAAGCAAAGAATACAAGACTACCATAACAATTGCCGGTTTCGTTCCAATTCCTAAAAAAGGTATCATAAAACCTAACAATGCCATCGAAGGAATCGCCTGCATAACATTGGCAAGAGCTAGCACTGGTTTACCAAGTTTTTTTACATAACTAATAAGAATTCCTATTGGAACACCTATCAAAATAGCTACTGCTACAGCTAAGAATGTAAGCTCAATATGCTCTACTAATAAAGAAAGGATTTGATCCATATTTTCACTCATATAAGTAATAAAATTCATCATTCATCCCCCTTTATAAACTGTTGACTCATATAGGTTAACAAAGTACTTCGTGTAATAAGCCCTTTTAAATGGCCTTTACTATCTACCACAGGCATCGTAGTAATCTTTTCTCTATCAATTAAGTCTAACAAATCAACAATAGAGTCCTCTGGATGCGTTACCAAAAAATCTTTTTCAATAAAATCTTTTGCTTTTTTATGCTCATAAGAAACATTAGTAAATACATCTGCATACAAAATTCCTAATAAAACATTTTTATCATCCACAACCATTAAAGTATCTACCTTAGCTATTCTCATTTTATTAAGACAATAGAAAATAGAATACTCAGGATTACAAGTAACAGGATGTTCTATCATAATGTCACTTACTTTAATAAATTCAGGAGAAGACCATATCTTTTTAGGACCAACAAAATTCTTTACAAAATCATTAGCAGGATTTTTTAAAATTTTCTCAGGTGTATCATACTGAATAACATGACCTTCATTTAAAATCGCTATTTTATCTGCTATCTTAATTGCTTCATTCATATCATGTGTCACAAAAATAATTGACTTTTTATAACGACTTTGAATACGTATTAATTCATCTTGCAAGGCACTTCTTGTCATCGGATCAAGAGCACTAAAAGGTTCGTCCATCAAAATAATATCAGGATCAGTGGCAAATGCCCGAGCGATACCCACTCTTTGTTGTTGACCACCACTAAGCTCAGACGGATATCGATCTAAATATTCAGAAGCATTTAACCCAACCATATCCATAAGCTCTAATGTTCTATTCGCAATTGCTTCTTTCTTTTTCTTAGTAAGTTTTAAAATAATTTCAATATTTTCACGAATGGTCATATGCGGAAATAAACCAGTTTGTTGAATCGCATATCCAAGACTTCTTCTTAAATCAATGACATTCTCTTTCGAAATATCTTTTCCATTAATAAATACACTACCTGTTGTAGGTTCAATAAGACGATTAATTGTTTTTAAAAGAGTTGTTTTACCACATCCACTTTCTCCTATCAAACAGGTAATCGTATTATCAGCAAACTCTATATTAATATTATCTAAAATCTTATGATTACCAAAAGACTTTGAAACATTTTTAAACACAATCATTCTTTTACCACCAGCCTACCTTATAAGTATAGCATAGCCTAAAAGAAAAATGAAGAGAAAAAGACCCTTACTAGACAATTCTTTACTAAAAAAATCATAGTCAACCCAAAGAAATAGAATAACTATGATTGTAAACAAATAAAAACCAAATAACTTACATTTTTTTCAATAATTTTAATGTATTCTCATCACTTTTTCCTTCATAAAACTTTTCTAAAACATCTTGAAATACAGAAGTAGATGGATCAGCAACAGCAAACAAAGTCATTGAAGATTGCAATTTAAAACAATCCGGATACCCAAAAATATCAATAACATTCCCATTCAATTCCAGTAATGCACTAGATATTCCTCCGACTTCTCTGATATAGTAGTAATAAATCATATCCGTTGTCCAGAAACCTAGGTCATCTCCAATTTCATTTTCTTGATTAATTGCTTGAACATTATTGCTTTTAGAAATCGAGCCGTCATCTATAGTGATAAAATCGCCATTATACATTATAATTGTTTGTAAAACTTTTTTATTTGAAATTTGACTTGCTATACTTTTAAACGCCTCGTGTTGCCAAATATCTGCTATTGATAAGTTTAATCCAACATCACGAATAGAATATTTCTCCCTTATATCACTTGGAAGTAATTCAGTAAGTGTATTATTCTTTTTTTCTTCCGAAACATTTCCATGAGTGTGACCTATTGAAATAATTGAATAATTAGAATCCATTAATAATTTTTTAAACTTTTGTTCATCAAGAGAAACCCTTAAATCATCTAAATTGTCATCTATTGAATAAATTATTTTTTCAATAGATATAACATCTTCACCATTGACTATTTTATTATTACCTAATAAATAAAAAGGAATTTCTTCTGCAGTTTCAGGATTTTTAATTCTTTCAACTAATTTTTTATATTCTTCTAAAATATCAGTGCTTAATACTATATGTTGTTCACTATTCCTAATAGATATAGGTGATAATGGAATATCACTAACTTCTTTACTAGGATCAGTTTCAAAAGCCATAACTATATCAATAATTTGATCTTCATATCCATTTTCAAATAATTTTCCCATTACAACTGTTGGAACATCAAACTTCATAAATATTTCTCCTTTTTTTGTTAAATAAATTATTTATAACTTCTTTAATTAATAAAAGATAATTTTACTACTTTATAAAAGTATAACATAGTTGTAGTCAAAAATAACCAGTTTGTAATCAAAAATACATATATTTCACAAAAAATTAAACTTATGTATGCAAAAAGAAGCAAATTTTTGCTCCTTTTATAATGACAGATATGACACTTTTTTATGTGAGGGATACTCCTACTTTTTAGTGTCACAAGTGTCATTTTTGCCAACCCTATTCTTTTTTATAACTTTTAATGTTTCTTTATATGCTTTTTCTTCTACAATAAATGCTATAATTTCTGCAACAATAGTAAATAAATAAAAGCATACTATTACATATATATTATCCGTAAGTGAATCATTCATATTTTGTATAAACACTATTCCCAAATACACAAGTACATAACAAACTATAAATGCCATAGTTATATTACTTAATTCTTCCAAAATTCTTTTAGATTTATGTACATCAGCATTAATGCCACCTTTTGTCCATTTCCCTAAAAAAAGCATAAGTCCAAAAATATTTATTGTTACTGAAAGCCAATAAAGACTAATCATTACATCTTTTATATTATCTTTTGAAAAAATACTGCCAATTACTGTTATTAACATCAAAATATTACTTATTATTTGAATTAAGTTCATACTTTTAATTTTTTCTTTCATTCTCGATCCTCTCTTTCGTTTTCGCACTATGTAATAATTTTACTATTTCATTTGCTGAATTTATTTGATATTCAGTATCTTCTATTGTTTGAAGAATAATTTCTTTTTCTTCTTCTGATATGTTTTCAGTTTCAACTCTATTTCTTAATGATTTAACTAATGCTTCCCAATTTTCAATACTTCCCAATGTATTAATTAATGCTTCATCTAATTCATGTCCCTTTAAAGAAGAATAGTATCTTTTTAAAAATGGATTTAATGGGGTAACTTGAAATCCAAGTCCAGCTGCATACATTAAGTCATTATAATTAACATCTATGTATTTACTAATTTTTCTTAAAATTTTAGGATTGGGAACTTCTCTTTCTCCCGATTCGATTCTTGATATGTCAGAATGACTTACTTTTGCAAGTTCAGCTAATTGTCTCATTGATAGATTTTGTTTTTCTCTACCTTCTTTAATTAATTCTCCGACTTTTGTTTGCATATCAATTTCTCCTTTCGCAATATAATTATAACACTTATTGTGCTAAATTGCAACATTTTTAAACTTTTTGGTGTAAAAGTGCTTGACAATGATTATTGTAATGTTATAATGGTGTTAAGTTGCAACACAAATTAACTATTTGGAGCAACTTAACATTAGATCTTTGAAAACTTAGTAGTGTTGGAAATCCCCGATATGCCGACACTTAAAACAAATGCAAGGGTATCCTCTATTGGCACGAGAGTTGTAGATAATCTAAAATCTTCGTTACATATATGGCTAGTAACTATATATACATCCTAAAAGGGAGTTGTTGGTAATACTAAAACCATCCGTAGATAGATTGTGACTAATATCATATCTATAAATAAAGATAGAAAGGAATGAGAAAATGAAAGCAAATGAATTATTAGAAATAATTTCAAAACAATGGTGTAATACAGAAGATCTAATAAAGATTACGGGTTTAGGAAGAAATACAGTCTTAAAGTTAAAAAAACAAATTAAAGATTCTTTAAATACTCGAGAATATTCTTTACCTAATGGTTTATTACCTATGAATGAAGTTGTAAAGTATCTAAAAATAGACATTGATTATTTAGAAGATATTAATTCAAAAACTATTAGAGGTAACAAACTATGATGACCATAAGTGAAATGAAAAAAAACTACAAAAAAAAGGATTTCATAGTTGACAGTTTTATGAAATCCGGTGGGCTATATTGTCTAGTTGCAAGACCTAAAGTTGGTAAATCTATGTTCTGCTTACAACTTACCAACTCTATAGCAAACGGGACAACATTTTTAGGATTTAAAACAAATCCATCACCTGTCTTATATATTAGCACAGAAATGAATTTTTATCAAATTTTAGATAGAATTAATCAAATGAACTTAAACCTAACTGATGATAATTTTAGTTTAGAAGATCAATACTCTAATGAAAGAAAACTAAATCAAATGGACTTACAAATAACATTTAAAGATTTTTATAATAAAGGTGGTAAGTTTGTTATTGTTGATATGTTTACAGGTATTGATTTAAATAATGGATATAATTTAAATGATTATCAAGATATGGGTAAATATGTATTTCCTTATTACAGAGATTTATGTAAAAAATATGGATTTACAATTCTTTTAGTTCATCACTTAAATAAAAATAATACTTCATTAGGATCTACTGCAATAGATGGATCAGTTGATGGAATAATCACATTAAAATTAGATAACAATATTCCTAAAAAAGTTTTATTAAATTATGAAAGTAGAGATTACGCTGGAATAGATTTAATATTAAAATTTAATGATAATTTAACCTTTACAGTATCAAAATTTGAAACAGATGATTTAAATCCAATTTTACAATTATTTTTAAATTATGCAATTAAGCAAAAAAAATTTAACTTTACTGCTTCAGAAATAACAAGCAAATTAAATTTGCAAATTACACCAACTGCTTTTGGAAAATTATTAAATAAAAATATTGATAATTTAAAAAAAGAAGGTCTTCATATCGAGTCAAAAAGAACTGGACCTTTAAGAATGTATGCAGCGAGATATGAAGAACCGATTGATGATTATGATGAATAATCATTAAAAAAAGTAAAAAATGAACGAGGCACGTTTTGTTTTTCGCAAGAAAAATGAAAGTGGCGATAGTGAATATTTTTACAATTATTAAAATGATTTTCAAATCAATTTTAATAATTTATTAAATAATAAGTATCTTGTAGATAGTTATTATTTAATCTTGTTTATAAGCATTACACCTTTACGATAGTTTAGGTGGTTTGCGCATAAACAAGCAAGGGGTTATTAGGGAACACCCTAATCTCACAGGGCTATGCCCTAGTGAGATAGGTCAATAATTGACCTTTACCCTAAAGAAGAACTAGCAAAGGAGGTATTTAATGTATGATGGAAATCAAGTATTAAGGTTTGAAACTAAATATAAAGCCAATGATTTAGGTGGAATTGGTATAGAACTTGTACAGCGAAAAGGTACAGGAAATTATGATAAAGATAGAACAATATTTAATTATAGTTATGTACCTTTATCTAAACCTACTCTACAAGAACAAGTCTATTCTAAATTAAAAGATAATAAAATATATTATAACGATGGCAAGAACACAAATTTATTAAATGGTGCTATCGTTACAAGTGGAAAAGAATTTTTTCAAAGTTTGGGAATGAAGTTTAAAGAAAGTAATAGAATCCATCAAATTGGAAAAGATAAAGGGAAACCTATTTTAGTACCTGATATCAAATCTAAAGAAGATATACCAAACAAAGTTATGGACTTTTTTAATGATAGTTATAAATTTTTAGAAGAACTTGTTGGTAAAGATAATATAGTATATGCAGAAATTCATTTCGATGAAGATACACCACATTTACAATTTTATTTTATCCCTGTTGTTAATGAAGTTAAGAGAAAAGTTTTTGAAACAGATACAAACGGAAATATAATTTATCGTGAAGGAATAGATAAAAAAGGAAATAAAAAAATGTATCCAGTTCAAAAGAAAGATAAGGATGGTAAAAACATTTTTAAAGTTGAAAAAGGAAAATTTTTAAATTGTGATCAGTTTTGGAAAACTTTAGGCGGTAAAAATTCTTATGCTAAAATTCAAGATAACTACAACAAGTTCATTACTGAAAAAGGTTATAATCTCTTTCGTGGAAATATTGGCGATAATAAATATCATAAAACTAAAGCTCAAAAAGAGATTGAAGATTTAAATGAACAA
The DNA here is from genome assembly GCA_944332715.1 of uncultured Bacilli bacterium. Lineage (GTDB taxonomy): Bacteria > Bacillota_I > Bacilli_A > RF39 > UBA660 > Onthocola_B. The sequence goes on along the minus strand of CALVKN010000015.1, from coordinate 3,720 downwards.
ATTAGTGAAATGAAAATTGAATTTGAGAAGAATAAAAGACTAAATGAAATAGAATTAAAAACATCAAAGGAAATATCAGAAATTGATTCTAATGCAGTTTTAAACCCAGTAAAAAGAAAAATTATTGGTTATAAAGATGAAGATATTAATAATCTAATTGACTATTCTAAAAATATTCAAAAACAGAATTCTAATAGCAAAAATGTTATTAAACAAAAAAATGTTATTATTGAAGAACTAACTTACAAAGTAAAAAATCTTCAAACTGAAAATTCAAAATTGAAGGATGGTCGAGCTATCAAAGAAAGAGATATAAAAATTCAAGAGCAACAACAAACTATATCTAAACAAAAATCAATAATTAAAGAAAAAAATTCTATTATTGAAAAATTAGAAGAAAAAGTTAATGAAATACAAGAAACTTTTAATAATTTCAAAGAAAAAATGTTTAACTTTTGTGATAAAATTTGCCGAGCATTAGGTCATAAGATAGGAATTCATTTTTCTAAAAATAGCGATATTAATTACGATGATATGGAATACTATGCAAATGGTGTTAATCGTAAATACGAACGACCTGAAAAAGATAAATCTGATGATTTTGATATAAGTAGATAAGTAAACTCTTAATATTTAAAAAAGATATTTGTAACCAAAATAGTATTAAATTTGCATAAATGAGAAAGAAGATAAAACTTTTAATAAAATGTACCAAAATAATTATTTTAAATTAAATAGTGATTGGAGGATTGATAATATGAGAAAAAATATAGATAAAATTTATTACAAATGTCTTTCTATTTCTCAAACTTAAAATATGTAAAGGAGAAAGATAATGAAATATAATATTATTGATATTGTGGATAATAAATTAACTGATACTAAATTAAAAGAAATAGTCAATAAAAAATTATATAAAATTATTGAACTAATGGAGTTTAATGTTAATTACTCTAAATAGATGTTATAATAGTATTGGTTATAAGTTTAACTTTAAACTTAATTATTACCTTAAGTTAGGAGGTAATAGTTATGAATGAAATGGAGAGTGTTTTAAGTAAGAAAGTATTAAGAGTTGGTATTTATTTAAGATTGTCTAATGAAGATAGAGACAAAGTAAACAAAGATGATGATAGTGAATCTATTAAAAATCAAAGAAATATGCTTATTGACTATATAAATAAACATCCTGAATTTGCATTAATAGATGAATATTGTGATGAAGATTTATCTGGTGCAGGAACTTATAGACCTGAATTTGAAAGACTAATTAGAGATTGTGAAAATCGTAAACTTGATGTTGTTTTATGCAAGAGTCAATCAAGATTTTCTAGAGATATGGAAATTGTTGAAAAATATATCAATAATAAATTCAAAGAATGGAATATTAGATTTATCGGTTTATCAGATAATGCTGATACTGAAGTTTTAGGAAATAAAAAGTCTAGACAAATAAATGGCTTAGTCAACGAATGGTATTTGGAAGATGTTTCTGATAATATAAGAAGTGCTTTTAATTCTAAAATGAAGCAAGGAGAATTTATTTCTCCTTTCGCTCCATTTGGTTATGAAGTATCTCCTGATGATAATAATAAATTAATAGTGGATTCGATAGCGAGTGAAATTGTAAAAAACATCTATGATTTATATCTAACAGGATTAGGATTTACAGGTATTGCTAAATATTTAAATAGTAAAGAAATACCCTGTCCTTCACTTTATAAATACCATAAAGGTATTAAATTAAATGTAATTAGTAATAGGCCTCGTGAAGAAATAAAATGGTCTACAAATGCCATTAAGACTATTTTAACAAATGAAATTTATCTGGGACATTTAATACAAGGCAAAAGAACTACTGTTAGTTATAAAAATCATAAAATAAGAAATAAAGATAAAAGTGAATGGATCAGAATAGAAAATACACATGAGGCTATCATTGATGAAGAAACATTTAATAAAGTTCAAATTGCTATGAAAGAAAGAACTAAACCAATGAAATCAACCGGTATTGTTCATATCTTTTCTGGTAAAGTATTTTGTCTTGAATGTAATCATTATATGCGAAAAAAGAATTCTTCTAAACATGAATATTTAGTATGTTCTAATAATCGTGATGGATATGATGATTGTATAAATAAATCTTCTATTAGGTATGATGAATTAGCAAATCTAGTATTAGAGGCAATTAATAAGAAAATCGAAAAATTTTATGATGAAGAAGAATTAGAAAATTTGGATTCAAAAAAACTTGATAGTAGATTCAAGAAAAAAATTAAATCTTTAGAGAAACAAAGAACTGATATTGAAAATAAAATATCTAAAACTAGAAATTACTTAAAAAATATTTATGAAGATAAAGTAAATGGTGTCATTACACCAGAACAATTTAAAGATTTAATTACCAATTATAATAAAGATGAAGATATTTATAAAGATCAAATTAAATCAATTAATAATGAAATATCCTATTATAGAATGAAAGAAGAATCTGCAAAAAATAATAAAAAAATATTCAGTAAATACCAAAAATTAGAAGAATTAAATAGAGTTATTGTTGATGAATTTATTGATAAAATTTATATTGGAAAGTTAAATGAAGAAACCAAAAGTAGAGATATTCAAATTAAATGGAATTTTGAATAATTCTCTACTCTTACATAATTAAATAAAAAAGGAAGGTTGTGATAATAAATGAATAACAAAATACAAACAATTTCCAATTTATTTGAAGGCAATGAAATAAGAAGTATATGGGATAGTGAAAAAGAAGAATATTATTTTAGTGTTATAGATGTTGTTGGTGTACTTTCTGGAGCAAAAATACCAAGAAACTATTGGAGTGATTTAAAAAGGAAACTACAAGATGAAGGAAGTCAACTGCACGAAGAAATCGTGCAGTTAAAAATGAAAGCATCTGATGGAAAAAATAGACTTACTGACACACTAGACACAAAAGGAATATTAAGACTCATTGAATCTGTTCCTAGTCCAAAAGCTGAACCATTTAAATTATGGTTAGCAAATTTAGGAAATGAAAGAATAAATGAAGTGTTTGATCCAGAACTTGCCGTCAATCGTGCTGTAAACTATTATCGTAATAAAGGTTATACAGATGAATGGATAAAAAAAAGATTATTAGGTATTGTTGATAGATTTAAATTAACCGATATATGGAAAGATGGAGGTATTGAAAAACCATTTGAATATGCCCTACTTACAAACGAAATATATAAAGGGTGGTCTGGAATGAAAGCAAGTGAATATAAAGCATTTAAAGGTCTTCGCAAAGAATCATTAAGAGATAATATGACTGATATAGAAATTGCTTTAACTAACATTGGAGAAATTGCTGCTCGTGATATAGCAAAAGCTGAACACCCACAAGGATTAAGTGAAAATATGAAAGTTGCTAAACGAGGTGGTAAAGTTGCAAGTGATGCACGAAAATCTTATGAAAAAGAAACAAAAATGAGTGCAATTTCAAAACAAAATTCATTAAACTATCAATATAAAGATGATAATAAATTAATTGAAAATAAATAGATTACAATTTAGTTATTGCAAATTATGCAACAACTAAAAAAACAATAACTCTAAAATATTAAAAAATAGTAAAAAGTGTCTTCGTTATATTCAAAGAGTTGCTTTAATTAGAACACTGGCAACAAAACCTGATATTTTATTTTTAGACGAGCCCTTCTCTGCTTTAGATTATGT
>CALVKN010000014.1 GCA_944332715.1 uncultured Bacilli bacterium | reverse complement strand
AAAGTTTCTCCTTTACCATATGTTTTTGTTAAGTTTTCAACTTTTAAAATACTCATAATTCCTACTCTCCTTAATATGATTATACCTTATTTTTGAAAAGTTTAAAATATTAACTTTTTCTTTTTTTCTTTCTTGTCAGTTTACTTACACCTAGTTCTTCAGCTTTAGCCCCGATTGCTTTAGGAGTACGTTTTAGATACTCACCAATTTCTTCATTAGTCATATCATCGTAATGTTCTTTTAAATATTTTATTTCTTTTCCTTTCCAATATTTTGATAAACGATAACTATATCCAAGACTTCTTAGTTTATAGGCAACTGCAACTGGGGTACGATGTAAACGTTCTGCTATCAATTCATAATCATAACCTATTTTTAATAAATCAGTTGCTAGTTTTATTTCATCGCTAGTCCATGTATGGTATTCTATCGGAGGATTTAGGGAATCTTTTCTTCTTTTTTCGGTTAACCAATCAGGTTCAATACCAAAAATATTTAAATCTAAATAATTAGCATTCCATAAATCTTGATGGGTCTTTAAAAACTCCATTAAATCTTCAATGCTAATACAATAATAAGAATACTTTTTGGTTACTTTTTTCTTTTTTAATTTAAGTCCGTAATTTTTCCAAGTTTCAGTAATTCTTTCATGACTTACTCCTAGGTAATAAGATATATCTGCAACTGTAAGTTGTTCGGTATTAGCCTTACACATATGACCTAATCCTAATCTAGTTGCTTTAACTCTTATAGAGTATACACTTCTTTGCATTTTTTTAGCAATTTTTTCAATTGGATCAGTTCCCCAATTTTCAATTAAGTATTCCTCTTCTTCACTAGTCCAAGTTCTTCTGTCTTGTATTAAAGTAATACCTAGTCTTTTTGCTCGCAGATATATAGCAGTGGGGCTTTTTTGCATGATATTAGCAATATCTTCATAGTGGGTAGATGGTGCTAGTTTTTTCAACAACTCATTTTCTTCTTCTGTCCATTTATTAGATTTTGGTGGATCCAAGTTATATTTTTGGGAAACATTTACTACGGCCTCCCAGGAGCAACCAAACATGTTTTTCATACTATGAGCAGAAACTTTCCCCCAGTTATCAACAATATATTTTTCTTGTTCTAAAGTAAATTCAAACTTTTGACCACGCATTAAAACCACCTCAAGTACTTTTATAACAAAAAGACATACTTTTTAAATAAGTTGGCGAGTAACTATTCATTAACTTCGATTTTTTCTAACAGTTCATTAGCAATATCTTGGACTTCAGTATTCTTAGATAATAGCACTAGTAGTTCATGTGATTTAGGACATTCAGGAATCATGAACTGTGCTTCACGCATTAAGTCTTCGATAACTACTTTGTTAGAATGAATTAAGGCTTTAATTAGTTTGTTTTCTTCAGTTTTTTCTTCAGTTAATAAACCCTTTAATATTTGAATTTCTTTAATTTTATTATCAGCAATTTTAAATAATTCATCAACCATTTCTTTAGACTTAGGTTGAATTTTAGGCATAATGTTTGGAATCATAGTAATAGCATGTGATGGACAAGCCTTAGCACAAGCACCACATCCAATACATTTGGAAAAATCAATTTGTCCTGTTTCGTTATCTGTTGCTCCGGTTGGACAAACAAATAAACATAGACAATCTTTAGTACATAATTTTAAATTACGATATGCATGACTAGACATTATTTCACCTCCATGATTTTTAGGCTTGGCACTTTACAAATTGGACAAACTGCTGGTGGGTTATCACCAATATAAACAAAACCGCAGATATCACATACCCAAATTTTGGTACTCTTTAAATAATCTATACCTTTTTCTTCATAGTTATCTAAAACAGATTTAATAATATTAGTTGTTTTGCTAGCCCAAGTAAGAACTCTTTTACTGCCACGGTCATTATATTTATCAGCAACTGCAAAAGCATCTTGGAATAATTGATCATCTTCATCAACTAATTTTTTTACATCAGTAAGATTTCCTTTTATTGGTTCAATTAATGATTCATAATGTTTAGATAGTTCTAAGAATAACTTTTGTTCTTCTTCCTTATATTCTTTTTCCGCTCCTTTAGCTAGATTAGAACAAATATAAGCAATTTCAGCATTAGATAATTCTCTTAAATCTTCATCTACTTCAACATTAACATTTCTAGTAGAATTATTTTCTTTTTCTTCTTGTTTTGGTGTTTCTTCAATCACTTCTTCAAATAAGTTCTTCGGAGCACCACATAATGGACACTTCCAATCATCTGGTAAGTCAGCAAACTTTACACCTTCAACTACCTCATCATAAATGTGGCCACAAATTGTACAACGATATTTCTTCATATTACCTCCATCTATACTCAGTATATCATTTTTAAAATAAAAATGTAATTTTTTTGTATAAAATTAAAAATATTTCCTATAATAATAGTGTAATACATAGTTGACATATAGTAATAACTATTGTATTATGGATTTACCGGAGCTTATGCTCGTCAGGTCGATAGTTAGGTAGCGATTTTTTTAAATTAAGCGTGCTGTGTGTACGTCGCCCTAATTGGGAAAAAGTCACCTTGTGTGGCTTTTTTTCTATGGTAATATTATTTTAAAATCAACAAATTTACTTAAATCTTCATAGTTAGAATCATTTTTGGTAAGTGCTTGTAAACTTTTATGGCGAATGGTTCCTGCAAGTAAGTCTGCTGCTTGGACAACATAACTGTTGGCGGAATTTTGATAACACAAAGATAATGTTAATTCCCCTTGGATAATCGGAGTAATGATACTACCATAATTGTAATTAGCGATACCATGTTTTAATTCTTCAAATAATCCATCTTTTAGATTATAGTAACCATTATTTTTAGTTGATTGTTCATCAATGTTGATAATTAATTTTGTACTTTCATAAGCATTTATTTTTTTACTTTTAATTAAGTTTTTAATACTTTCTTTGATAACTCTTCTAATAGCATAATCGATAAATCTTCCTTTAGCACCTTTGCTTTCTAAAATATGATTATAGACTAAGTTATTGTTAATAACTAAAGCAATTACACAATACTTTTTAATATAATTCATTAATCTTCTTTTATCAGTTGCTTTAATATTGGTATTTTTTATCTCGGGACATTTATGGTTACATTCTTTTTTACAATATTTACATCTAATATCCTTAATAATACTACGATATTGGGTAATAAATTTGTCTTTGTCCTTTTTTGATAAGAAAATTAATCCACCATAGACACATACTTGTTCATGAGTTGATAGTTTTCCGGAATCATCCATATTGATATAAATTTCTTGTTTCATAAAAAAATTAGGCCTCCCTTAATACTTTTTCTAGCCTAATTTTTCACAACTATTTCTATAGTAGTTTCTTTTGTATTTATTGTCAAGTAAATTTAATTAATTTGTAAAGTAAATAGTATTTAAAAATTCATTTACTTCAGTTAAATTATAATCATAAAAAGTAATATTGTAATATTTATCATTGTTAGTTAATGAAGCCATAATAACACCATCATTCATAACTAGTACGTAACCATCAAGACTACCAGTAATATCCATAATATTAGTTGATGAATTCATAATTATTTTTGTTTCTGTATTAATTTCTGTTGCTTCTCTTAAAGTTTTAATACTAGATAGAATATTTACATCTTTATTATAGTTATTGACAATAAACTTTAATAGTTCATAATCAGTTGTTATATTTTCATCTTCTAACAAGTTATTTAGAAAATAATGATTTTCTCCTTTTACTTGGTCGACTAAATTAGATTCAGACATGTTTATACTAATTGTCGTTTCGCCATTTTCTAATAAGTTAACTTCATCACTAATTGTTTCTACTTCCATATTAAGATTTATAAAATTGATATCATCAAATGTATAATATTCGTCATTTTCTAAATTAGTTGTTGTTACATTCATTTGTTCATTGTTAGCAAGTGTTTCTTTTAAACTTACTAAGTAAGCATCATCTTCAATGACCGAATTATTATACGTAATTAAAAGTATTCCTTTTATAACAAAATAAACAATTAATAAAGACACTACTACAATTAGAATAATTTTTAAACTTTTCTTCATCATATACTCCTTCTATTATGATTATACCATAAAAAGAAAAAAACGAGAACTTATTATCTCATCAATAGATTTTCATATTGTTTTATCATTTCTTTTCGATGTAAGTTATAGACACGTCTTGTTGGGGAGTAAACTACTTTAAAGAAAATAGGATGATCTAAATTTTTAATGTATATCTTGCCTTCTTTTTTACTAACAAATTCTATTTTTTCAGCATAGAATATTTTTAATAAATCTAAAACATAACCTCCGGTAATGTAAAGTACTTTAATATTTTTCAATATACTAGCAAATTCCCTTAAAGGTATTGGCGTAATCGATAAAAGATTTTTATCTGTTGCACGGGGATTATCATATTCTTGGTTATGAATACAACTGCTAACAACATCAAATAAACCAATATTATAATCATCTAAAAACTTAGAACAATCTTCTTTAGTTCTTTGGTATTTTGTCAAGTTTAAATCTTCAAAAAATATTTTCCACAAACGATTATCCTTAGAGCCATAGAAAAAATCAATATCACCATCTTTTAGATTGCAGTCACATATTCTTTTCGGAGGCATAGAACCAATTAGTAGTTTGGTTGTATTTTCATTAACGTAATACTTGGTATTATTTTTTGACCATCTTGTGGGATGGTTAGAAACTTTTGTAATCATAATAATTCTCCATTTACTAATCGACGTGCAAAATCACTTTAAACATTTTTTCAGGTGGAGTCTTTTTAGCTTTTACAGCATCTTTCTTACCATAGTAATACCTATTGATTAGATATCTCACATAATCCGTAGTATCTTTTTCTAATTCATTAATATATTCTTGAACGTCTTCTCTATCGTGGTACTTTCTCAGCACACGTAATTGTTCTGATATATTTTTCTTTGATTCTATCAGTTCTTTTAAAGTTTTTTCCGGCATAAAATCACTTCCTAAACATTATTATAACATATTTAAAAACAAAACTATTCAATATTAAAAATTAGGTTATCTTCCTTAGCAACATCAACTATCCTTTGATTGTCATTAAAATTTTTATCCTTTAAACTAATAAAGTGTATTTTGATATCTTCAGGCATATTTTTAAGTATTTCTTTTTCTTTTTTATTTTTAAAACTTTTTTCATATAAACTTTTAGGTATTAATAAGATTTTTTGGATTTTAGCAGTTTTTAATTCTTCAACACTTACATCTATATTATAAAAATTATTTAGTTCATTTGCTATTTCTTTTAACAATTCATTATTTTCTTCATGATTAATTATATCTATAAAAAGTTTAGTATAAGTTTCTATTTCTAATATTGTGTTAATTAGAGAATGATTTGAATCTTTCTTTTTTTCCATAGCACAATTCTTCATTTCAATTAAATTAATTGTATTGGACTTTTCATCATAAGCCACCAAATCGATTGCTCCTCCAGTTCTACTTTTAAAAAAGGGTAATTCATAAGCAAAAATGTAACCTAAATTTTCTATTTTTTTCTTATGAAATGTGCCATATTCATATAAATAAAATTTTTGAGCATGTTCTAAACTAATTCTATCAATAAATTTTCTATTTATTATACTATCTTTACTACTTCTTTTTTTTATATAACCTAAACCAGTTCTATATTCATAATCATTTAATGATTCTTTTTTTATATCCTCTATCACTTCTTTTAAGTTCTTATCTTTTAAATATTCACGCGTTGGTGTTCTTTTTTCTTTATATAGCAATAACTTATTCATATAACATTCACTCCTTCATTATCATTAACTATATATACATTATCTAATATTTCTTTTAACTTATTACCATCAACTGTATGGATGGTGATTACTTTTTTAGCTTTTAGTTTATTTAATTTTTTTAAAGTCTTATAATCAGCATGTCCTGATGTATGTAAGTAGATAATATCTTTAATATTATATTTTTTGATATCTTCTAAAAACTTTTTAGTCTTAGCATCTTCTTGATATCCTGCCCACATCGAATAAATTAAGCAAGCATTGGTTATATGATTTTTATTGTGAAGCAGTTCAATACTGCTTATCATCGAAGATTTAACTAACATTGCATATTTGTTATTACTATAAGAATACATCGAACAATATTTTTCTAATGGATCTACATATTCTTTGAATTCAATTTTATCTTCATAGTAAAGTGGTATCCAAGTATACACTTTATTAAATGTTTCGGGATTAGGTATTTTTAAATTATCTAAACTAAATACGATACTTGTTGTAAATAAATCTTCAATAAAGTTTTTTCCACTACTAACTGCTGATTCATAAAAGCTCGTTATTCTATCGATATTGGTACCTGATTGTAATATGAATACTTGGTCATATTTTTTAAATATTTCCGTGGCTTTTTTAGTAAGTTCTTTTTCCGTTTGGCAAATAATTTCTTTTCCGGTGCCATCAGTTCTACTTAAAACAGTTCCTTCAGTAACAATTAAATCAACTGTTCCTATTTTTTGAATCATTTTATCAAGCAAATCCCCCTTTGTTCCGTGACCTCGGAAGTCTCCGGTGTGTAAAACTTTTTTACCATCCGCTTCGATAAGTAGCATTGCCGCATTATATGCCGAGTGATCCGCTAAGTAAGCAGTTACTTTTATATCTTTAACTTGAATACTTTTTTCAAATTCCATATCTAAAGTATCTTTTCTAATATTTTTATGAGTAAACTTAGCAGTTATTTCATAAATTCTTTTAGAAATAGGTTCTACATAAACAGGGATATCATCTAAAATATGATTTATACACCCGATATGATCCCCATGGCTATGAGTTATAAATACCGCATCGTAACTTTTGTTACCCTTGGTAAGACCATCAATTTCTAGTACATCATCATTATCTAAATTTTCGCCATAATCGATTAGAATTTTAGTTTTCTTACTGCTAGTAATTTCTGTAACACAGCCACCAATTTGTTTAGTTCCTCTAATAACTCTAACTTGCATTTTTTCTCCTTATTTGGTTACATAATATTCATTTTTCTTATAGTCATAGCCAATAGTTTTATAGATATCATTGATATCTAACATATATCTTTGAACACTTCTTAGTGATATATTAAAATTATCGGCAATAACTTTTGATTTAACATGTTTTTTCTTATGCATATACTTGTAAATTTCTTCAAGTAATTTTGATCTTTCTTTTTGGTACTTTTTAGGTTTATAATTTTTAACAAAATTGATATATAATTCTTCGACAAATTCTGATAAGCCAAACCAATAAATATCACTATTCATTAGAGCAATATGGCTAAATTTATCGAATGTGGTATCTTTAACACTATCTTTAATAATTATAATATAATTAAATTGCTTATAAAACTTACGGTTATAAAAATCAAACACATTCGCATTATCAATACCATTACCATTTATAAAAATTATAAAACCTTCTCTTCTTTTGGCATCATTCAAATTATCTAAATAGACTAAGTGAGGATATCTAGCTAAATACTGATAATTCTCACTAGTTGGTTCTCTATATATTTCCTTATAATCTAAAACTTCAAAGTTTTCATTAAAATCACTATCAAAACCTACAATACATATATTTCTTTTACTAAATTTCATAATACATTTAACCTTTATTTAAAAATATTCTAACATACATTACAATAGATACTCAATACCTCTTTCATACATTTCTACAAGTATACTTAATAACTTATATTCTTCATAATCAAATGCCAAGCTTAAATCGGAATTAGATAATTCTTCATACCTTTTAATAACCATATCTTTATCATATTCAAATACACAATCTCTTATATAGGCAAAATCGATATTTTCTATCTTTACCTGATAAAAATATTCAGGATATTTAAGTTTATAATATAATTGTTGATAGACTACTCTAGCACGGTTGATAAAACTTGCTTTAGAATATAGTTTTTCATAATTTTCTGTTATCTTAAGTATTCTAAATATATCTATATCATCATATCCATCTTTGGCTAAACTATTATATAAATCATCTTTAAAAATACCACCATCTTTAATATAATGATTAACTATATCTTCTAGCCACAGATTTCTTGTATATTTAAATGTATTTTCATCTAGATCATTAAATTTGGTAAGTCCTAGTCCGGTGGTTCTTTTTAAATGTTTAAATTCCTTACTTAGGCCTTCAGCACTTCTAAAAAGTTTAAGCACATCTAAATCATTACAAAATACAACTTTATCACCACTTAATGTTTGTAATTTAGTTAATTCCCCGATAGCATCAGAAGTAGCAAAGGAAATGCTAAGATAGTTATTAATTATATCATTGCTATCGAAGTGTGTTACAAAATTTATATCTCTATCATATTTATCTTTTCTTTCTATAGGGATTATGTCTTTATTTGGAAGTAGAAAATATCTAAAACTATAAGCATTTTTATTTACACGCATATTACTGATTATGCTAAATATATAGTCTTGCATCTCTAATGTTACTTTTAAATTATTTAACTTGGCATATTTATGAATGTAATAATTTAAATATTCATTTGACCAACGGACCATTCTTTTGTTTCCAATTATTTCACTACCAAAAGTTTTGCTTAAAAATTGCCGAACTTCTTTTTTGAAAAAGTATGGGCCAATAACAAATTCTATACTTGGTGTAATTGCAAAGAATAACTCATAAGGCAACTTAAATGGCTCAACTTCTGTTATACCTAATGTGTATGCTACAAGGAGGTTATTAACATAGCCATTTAATTGATAATATTCATGTTTGTTTTTCATAAAATTAGTTAATTCTAATAATACTTCAAAATAATAGGTATAATCTAATTCTTTGATCAAAGTAAGTTCCTTATCTAATCTTTTTATAGTAAGTTTGCTTGGATTTTTGTATTTTTCTTTAAATTTTTTTCTTACTGATGCCTCAAACGCTTTAAAATTACTGCTATGCTTAATTTTAAATGTACCATCATTTATAACAATGTTATCAATGATATCTAGTATTTTATTAGGGTTATTTACTACATAATCATACTTGTTACATAACTTTAAGGTATCTTCTGTATCCAAATATAAGCGATTGTCAATTTCTGTTTGGTCATTGTTCCATAATTTTAGTACTTCTTTAGCTTGTATTTCTCCGGGATATAGGGCATTGGGTTTATTAGAATATATAACTACTTCTTTATCAAGTGTAGTATTTTCATTTACCTCAATGTAATCAAAATAATCAAGATCAATATTGACTTCACTATTATAGATAAGTCCTAATAATAAACCTTCTTTATTTTTTAGTATTTCATCAAAAGGAATACACTTGTTATACTCTGTAAAATATAGAGTCATTAGGTGGTATAAAGTCTTTAAACCAGTTTGATTTTTTACAAGTATTATAATATTACAATTAGTATCATCAATGATTGTACTAATTTCTACACCATAGCCAATTTTAAAGTTCTTATAACCTTCCTCTTCTGAACACAACTTTTTATAGGTCTCTTCAATTTTGGGAAAAGCAATAATTGTGTCTTTGTCAGCAAAAATAATTCCCCTTTCTTTATTTTCATAAGCAAATACAATTATATCTTCGATATTAATTGTGCTATCATAATCAGCACTCCAACAAGTTTTAGCATGCATTTCAGTTTTCATCATAAAATTTTCCTCTCTGATATAAGCGTATCATACGAAAATTGCATTTTTGATAAACGACAAAAAATACAACTATATTTTCTTGCCATTATGCAATAAAAAAGCAAATTTGTAGTTGTCCAAATTTGCCTTAATTATTTAAAATTCATTTTTCTTAATTATGTTTTGATATTGTTTTAAATACTTTTGATAAACCAAATCATCTTTACCACGGACCATACCAACAAAATTTAATTTTCCTTCGATAACTTTAAAGAAATTTCTTATTAGGGTACTATGTTTATTATATTCGGTTTTATAATCACACTTAACTTTAAAATATCTTTTGGCAGTTTCATAAGTACCATGTTTTTCACAGTTATTTAGTAATGCTCGAAGTTCTTTTAAATAAACTTTTTTAATGTTTACTCTTTCATTAATAATTAAACCTGTTACTTCTTTTCGTTCATTATTCCAACTGTAATTAGTTTTTGATTCATTTATAGTAAATCCGTTTGATTCAATAATTTTTCTTAAATATTTCCCTAGTACAACTAAGTTATCACTAGTTCTCGTAACTAAAAGCTCAGGAAATGGTTCGTTACTAGATAAGGTAATGTCATCAGCATATCTTGTGTATTTAACGTTGTGTTTAGAACAGAAATTTAGCATTTTTTTATCAAGTCTGTAACAAACCATATTTGATATAGCAGGAGATGATGGAGCACCTTGAGGAAGAGAATTCTGAAAGCATGCAATTTTAGCTAAAGTACTTGCAACATTTAAATCCAAATTAAATGGAGGGGATGAAAATACACCACGGACTCTTCCATAATGGATTGATGGAAAGTAATCTTTTAAATCAATATTTAAAATGTATTTTGCTTTTTGGTGGGTTTTAGCATTATCAACAATACTTCTACCTCTCACAAAACCATAAAGACAATCTAAAAATTCATAATTATGATTGATATAATCATTTAGTTTTTCTTGAACATATTTTAACTTATCATCAGGAGCAGAAATCGTACGGTATCCTCCACTATGTTTTGGAACTTTAAATGTATGGTATTTTGATTTTTCTAAAACAAACTCGAGAGTTTCTTCATCAATATCTAAAATATAACAAATATAACTTTTATAATTTTTCATTTTATTCCTTTAAAATTCTAACATTATATTAACCACACTAAGTGGTTAGCATATCGAAGATATGCAACTTTATATGTAACAATTTAATAGCCACTGCGTAACGCTCGTGATAGGCAATTTCAAAGTTTAGTTTAATCTATATATTTGTTTTCTTTATAATTTAGATATGTTATACCGGTTTTACCATAACGATTTTTAGCAACAATTACTTCAGTTAGTTTATTTTTGCTTTCTTTAATATAATAGTCCTCATGATATAAAAACATAATTATATCTGATACTTCTTCAAGAGCACTAGTTTTTCCCAAATCTTTAATTTGGGGTTCTTTATCCATACGTAGTTCAACATTACGAGATAATTGCGAAGTAAGAAGTATTACTAAATTGTATTTTTCTGCCATAACCTTAAGGCGAGATAATATATCACTGTAAGAATCCGCCATTGAAGTAAAAGTGTTTTTACCACTTAGAAGTTGAATATAATCAATTGCTAGCACCTTTATATCTTCATTTTCTTCAAGTAGTTTTTCTAAATCGGATATATTAAAACAATTAGTAGAAATATATAAGTTATAATCATTATTTTGAAGTTCTTTAACGCTTTTATTACTTATACTTGCTAAATCACTAATTAATTTTTCTTTACTGCTATCTAAACTGATGTATAAAGTCGGAAGATTATAATTATTTAATAAGTTGATTATTACATTATTTAAAAATGTAGTCTTTCCCATGCCAGGTCTTGCTCCGATAGTTATAATTGTATTTGGTTTAATTTCTCCGATTAAGGTATCAATATTTTTATAACTTAAATTATAACTAGCACTATCATTTTCTAATACAATATCTTTTAGTTTTTCGATTGTAGCCATTATTCTCCCCCACTTTCTTTAATAGCTTTTATTAAAAATACTTTACCACTAATTAAATAATCTTCTAAATTTGCATTTGTTTCCTTTTTAAAATCATTTATATAGTCTTTATCAATATCAGTGATATTTCCTCTTGCTAGATAAGTATTATCAACGGTTAGACTTTTAACTAAATTTTTAAAGTCATCATCTTTATCATTTATAAGAAAAGCACTAATTTTACCTGTACCATCATCCAAGTTTAAAATGCACATAATTGTATCTGCAAATTCAAATACTCTTATAGTTATTAACTTTGCCCTGAGTGTAACATCTTTAACATTACCATATATATCCCCGATATTAGAAATATAGTTAGTATCAATATTGTTATCTTTTTTCTTAATCATTACCTCACCTCTTCTTTTTAAAATATTTTACAAGATTTCATTTAATTTGTCTATGATATTATTTGAAGTTAACATTTGTTTGACTTTTTTAAAAATCCATCACGTTCTGTAATAATGCTTATTTTATTTAAATCCACTTCTTTATCTTGATATTTTTCTTTTAAATAGTTCATAAATGCTTGTTCTAACTCATCATTACTTTTAGTTTTGTATTTATTAGTTTTCATGGCACTTTCCATTTTGGTTCTCAAATGTTTCCATTCATCATAATAATAGGTTTTAGTTTTTATCATGAAATTATTAATATCTTCGATAACAAAGCCTTCGATATATTCATTATTAAGTTTATAGTTTGGTGATGTAATTTTATCATAAGTAACTATAAATTCATCAAAATTAAATACTTTATATATTAACTCTTTTGTTGGTATTTCATAAGTTTTAGAAAACTCTGTTAGTTCTTCATATGATACCTTTTTAAATTCCGTATCATTTTTTATTATATCTAAAAGAACTAGCTTTTCTTCTTGATATTCGATAATGTGTGGATCATTAAAGGGATCAATTACTTCAAAAACTGCAGATGCACTTTCTTTTATAAGTTTTCTTTTTAAAGCACTTATTTGTTTTTTAGTAAGTATTTTATAAAATATATTTTTAAAATAATCGACATAAATACCTGTATTAGTTGATTTGGATGCAAAGAATAATTCATTATTATATATGGATAATATTCCTAAGAATCCATTATATTTTAGATAAAAGTTTACAGGATATATTAGATTACTTTTTAAGTTTTCTAAAGATGTTTCTCTTCTTTCATCTACTTTAAAGAATTTATCATAACTTCTTGCTACAATTTTATAATTTTTAGTATCGATAAATAAGCCACGAGCTTTAGTCGTCTCTTTATCCCATGCCTTATTATAGAATGCTTCTTTAGTAAAGTTAAATGATGAAATATTATCTCCCAGATCTTTTTCATAAACAGATTTGTTATTACGCAGTGATTCTATTAAGTTATAAGTATTAGTTTCACTATCTAGATTAGGATTGTAAATTTTGTTTTTAATTTGAGTATAGTTATAACCAACTTTAGTAAGGGTAAGAACACGCAAATTACCACCATGTTCGATATCTCCTTCAAGATTTAGAGAATATTTAAAAGCATTATATTTATGTTTGTAATAGTTGCGATGACCATGAATTTGAATTATTTTGTTTTTTTCTTTTTTCATAAATTCATTATAGATATTATCAATATCTGATTCATACCTATCAACACCATAAATAAATGTGTTAGTGCTATAAAAGTCTAGGGATTTATTTGGTATGTAGGGAATTCCTCCGTGATTTATAAGATACGTTTTATCATTAAAAGTTATTAGAGCAATTTGAGATAAATTTTTAATAAATCCTCGAATTTCACTTTTCTGCAGGTGATTAGTTTCAAATTCAGCAATCGTATTTTTAATAGCATAATCCATTTTGAACTCATCATTACACGCATATTTATATAATTTATCTTCGTGGTTACCTACTAGAAACATCATGTTTTTATTTTGCATTAACTCACTTAAAAATTTGAAGGTTTCATAGTTTTCAATTCCTCGGTCAAAATAATCACCGCAGAAAATATAATAATCTTTTTTATTAATTGGGTATTTAGTAAAATACTCTTTTAGGGCAGTTACTGAACCGTGGATATCCCCGATAATGTGAATGTTCTCATAATTATTTAAATCTCTTGGAGTAGTATTAAGTATTTCATCTAATTCACTAGGTTTAATAACTTTAAAAGATGCAGGAATTTTTTCTTTAGGAAAAGCTTTATATGCTTTATCAATGCTAGATGTTGGAACTCTACGATACTCTCTCCTTCCTTCATTCCGCTTATAAACTTCTTCTTTTGGTATGTCAGTAAAATCTAAAACATACAAACGATATCGATATTTCTCAGCAAGTTTTTTATAAGTTGGAAATGATTCATCAGCATAAATATGGGTGGCATCAATAAATGTTAGTTCTCCTTTTTTCATTCTTTCTTCTAACAAATAATATAGCATATCCCAAACTTTTTTGTTATTAAATTGAGGAATACTTTCTTTATAATCAATACCTAATTCAGGAGATGCATACATAAGTCTTAAGGTATCGGTACTTAAAGTGTAGTTTTCTAAATCATTATCCTTAATAAATGTTGATTTACCACAACCACTAGCACCACGAAGTATGATAAGTTTACGCATGATATCACTTCCTTTTTTATGTTATTATACTATAAGTTTAAGTTATTGTTAAGAAAAAGAAAATGTGAAACTGTTAACTAACAATTTCACATTCTATTATTAATTATTTAGTTCTCTTTTTAAAATGTCCGGATATTCTTCAGCAACTAAAGATGCGAAAATATAACCATTTTTTCTCGCACAAATAATATAACATAAAATATTATAGATGTACAACAATTTAATTAATATCAGTACTATACACTTTTACTTTATTATTAATATATTATCTTCATTTATTTTAAAAATTTTTCTAAATCAAAACTATAGCAATTAATTTTTTTGTTATCAACTATTATATATAAGCTATTTTCTGTCTTTTCAATTTTTACATCATTTTTGGGTACACTAAATAGCAAATATAATTCAGGTAATGGTTGTGTTCCCATACCCCAAACAGGATTTCCCATATTAGCATCATAAAATATCAACAAATTTGTTTCTGTTAATACAAAATTTGTTTGATAATATTTGTTATCAACTTTTACATTTACATTAGTTGCTTCTTTAACTATTGATTCATTGTTTTTTTCAAACTCATAATTATACATATCTTACTCCTATTATAATTGTACTAAATTATCAATGAAAAGTCATTATTTTTACCAAAAAAGTTTTTTAAGCAAACAAAAACGAGAGCCTTTCGACTCTCTCAGGGGGTTTTGGTTGATCTCTTCACATTGAGATTCGTAAGAGAGATCAGGTTATCAGCATGATATCTATCATGCTATAAATAGTGTAATATTTTTTTAATTGTTTGTCAATATTTTTTTGTAATTAATCTAGAAAATTTATTTTTTCTATTAAATTTTCGTACAACGAATTTCCCTTAAATAGGGCGTTTGCAAGGTAATTTTCGGAATCAATTTTTGCTTGCAATAAAATTTTATAGTCTCTTTTGAAGTTAGCAATTTTAAATGTCATATCACCGCTTTGTTTAACTCCAAATAAGTCACCTTGACCACGTTGTTCAAAGTCTTTTTCACTAATGTAAAAACCATCATTACTACTTTCCATTACCTTAAGTCGTTCGTTATCAGTAACCTTTGTTACTAAGTAGCAATAACTTTGAATATCACTTCTACCAACTCGACCACGAAGTTGATGAAGGGTTGCTAAACCAAAGCGTTCTGCATTAAATATGACCATCATTGATGCATTTGGAATATCAATACCTACTTCAATAACTGTTGTTGATATTAAAATTTTTATTTCACCCTTTTGAAATTTAAGCATAAGTTCATCTTTTTCTTTTTGTTTTAATTTGCCATGAAGTATTTCTATTGGCACTTTTTCATTAAATGCAGTATTTAATTTTTCTTTTAATAAATTTACACTATTTAAATCTAGTTCATCATTTTGTTCAATTAAGGGGGACACTACAAATATTTGATGCCCTTTTTTTAATTCTTCAAGCATAGCGAGAAGAACTTCGCGAATATTTTTTTCTTCTACTACTTTGGTTATTATTTCTTTTCTGGTATTAGGTTTAGTTCTTATTTGGGATAAATCTAGATCTCCATAAATAGTTAGAGCATAAGTTCTTGGAATTGGAGTTGCAGATAGATACAAAACATCCGCTTCTTTTTTAATACCTTTGTTTTGAAGTAAGTTACGTTGATTAACTCCGAAACGATGTTGTTCATCTGTTATAACTAGTCCGAGATTAGCAAATGTTACTCCTTCATTTAACAAGGCATGAGTACCTATAACAATATCAACTTTTCCATCATTTATTTCATTATATAATTTTTCTTTAGCCTTTTTAGTTAAACTTCCTGTAAGTAGTGCTATATTTATATCGTATGAAGAAAAGTAATTTTTTATAGATTCATAATGTTGTTTAGCAAGTATTTCAGTTGGTGCCATAAAGGCACTTTGGTAACCACTTAAATAGTTTGCTAGTATAGCAACAATTGCAACAACTGTTTTACCACTTCCAACATCTCCTAGGACTAAACGATTCATTCTTGATTCACTTTTTAAGTCATGTAAAATATCTTTAATAGCAGTTTCTTGATCGGGAGTAAGCCGGAAACTTAAGTTATTTAAAAACTCTTCTAAAACATTTATATCAAAAATTTTTTTTATACCAGTTGCTCTTTTATTAAGTTGTTTTAAATAATTTATTTTAAACATGTAGATAAATAACTCTTCATATATAAGTTTTAATTCACTTTTTTTAATATCAGTAATAGTTGATGGTTGATGAATTAATCTTATTGCATCACTTTTACTTAAAAGATTGTATTTTTCATTATACATATCGGGGATATAATCAGGAATAGAAACATTTAGTTTTAAAGCATTACTAATATATGTTTCTAGGCTACTATTTTTTAATCCTTCAGTTAAGTGATAAATTGGTTCTATTCGTTCACTTTCCATATTAAATTTAATATCACTTGCGGTAAAAGTATTTTTTAGATGATTATATTTTCCTATTAAAACTACTTCTCTATTAACAGTTAAGTTTTTCTTTAGGAATGCTCTATTAAAAATAGTTACATTAAATGTTTTATTGTTATTGGAAGCAACAAAAGATAATCTATTAAAGTTTCTTTTGATATATGCTACTTTAACAGTACTTAAGACAGTTGCTAGAACATAACATGTCTCTGTTTCATTTGCTTCATCTATATTAATAAATTTAATAACATTGTAACGATATGGATAATAGGTAAGTAAATCTTCAATAGAAAATATATTAATTTTGTTTAATAAATTTTGTGTTTTGGCTCCGATTTTGTCTATAAAATTTAATTCCATAATGTGCACCCAAAAATATTATAACATATTGTTAAAAAAATGTTGACAAACTTGAGAAAATCGGTTAGGATAGTAATCACCAATTCACTTAAAGGCGAATTGGTGCTAGTATCACACTAGTCAACCCCTTTTTATTCTTTTGAAGCACTCGCAAGAGTGCTTCGTATTTTTTTGTACAAAAAATAGCAGCTTATTATAAGTTGCTATTTTCGTTTTTATCATTAGTTGTATTTTCTGTTGGTTGATTACTTGATAATGTGTCGAAACTAAATATTTTTACATCTTCATTTTGTGCTGGATTATTATCTACTACTGGTTCTGCAGTTGGTTTTGGTGACTCGTTAGTTTCAAAACTAAACATTTTAACTTCTTCAGTTTCAGTTTTTGCTTCATTATCAAGATTAACTTGTGGTTCTGTTGTTACTTCAGAATTATTTTCGGGCATATTCATATCCATATTAACTGCATCACTACTTGATGGTGGTTCGACATTTACATTATTATCAAAATTAAATGTTTCTACAGGTTGTTGTTCTTTATTATTTATATTGGTTTCAGTATTAATTGAAGCACTAGTGTCTGGCACACTGTCTTGTACTTCATTAGGTGATGTTGCATTTTGTGAACCTATATTATTACCTACTGGAGTTGGACTTACAGGACTATTTTTTTTCTTACCCTTACCAAAGATAATAAATGCTGCTGCAACTATACCAATCAAGGCAATAACTCCAATTACTACAAGTACTATAGGAAATGTGCTAAAACTAAAGGTAAATTCAATATTTCCAGCACTTGTTTCATCACTCAAGTCCCAAGTTAATGTCTTACCATCTTCTGATACTGAATCAGCATTATGACTAACTGGTTCATTAGGTAATGTTAGTGTGAAAATCATTTCTTGATCAATAGAATAATCGCTATCTTCAGTTACTGGTGAATACATTATTTTTGATACATAATTATTACCATCTTTTATAAATAACTTTGATTCAGATATTTCTAAATAATCTTGGATAATATCAAAACTTGCAGATTCAGCAGTTAAGTCATCGATATTAGAAATACTTTTAGTATAGGTAAAACCTTTAAAACCATCTTGTTCATAACGCGCTACTGTAAAGCCTAGTTCTTCAGGACTTTCACCATCCTCTGTTTCTGATGAACTTTCTAAAAACTCCCATTTTTGTTCATCAGTAAATGTAGCATTTTCAGAATTATCTTCCATCGACATTAGAGCTTCTATTAACTCATCATCATATGCTGCCGTTACCGAAAAACTAATACTTTTATCAGAATTAATTCCCATGTTAAATTCGCCTTTTACAGCACAACCACTTAGTAGTAACACGCAAACTACTAAACATATAAACTTCTTCAAAACTCTTACTCCTTCCATTATACATTTAATATAACATAAAAAGAGCCTTTTAGAAAAGCCCTTTATTAAATATTTACAACTACTGTGTTAAATTTTTATAGTAATTGTATCTAGCAATAGCATTTTGTTTTTGCTCTTCAAGTATTTC
This sequence comes from uncultured Bacilli bacterium, assembly GCA_944332715.1. GTDB lineage: Bacteria > Bacillota_I > Bacilli_A > RF39 > UBA660 > Onthocola_B. The sequence goes on along the minus strand of CALVKN010000014.1, from coordinate 9,886 downwards.
CGAAGCGAACTTTGAATTTTTAAGTTTTAAAGCATTGAAGCGTACTTCATTATTTAAAAATTCTTCATATTTTTCGAAATTTGGTTCTTTAGAGTCGAGATGAAGTTTACCATCATAACGCATTAATAAAGTATAGCCACATTCAACTGCTAATTTTTCTTCATTTATGCTACAACCCATGCCTGTTTTAATTCCGTGTTCAATACATGGGCAGTAAGCAATAATTATAGCTGGTCCGTTATGTTCTTCGGCTTCTTTGAAGGCATTAATAGCTTGCATCATGTTAGCACCAAGAGAAATACTTGCAACATAACAGTTAGGTATACTTGATGTAATTCTAAATAAGTCTTTTTTAGCAGTTTTCTTACCCATATTGGCAAACTCTGCAACTGCTCCCAGTTTTGTTGATTTACTTGCTTGACCGCCGGTATTAGAATATACTTCAGTATCAAGAACTAACACTTTAATATTTTCATTGGTATGTAAGACATGATCAAGGCCACCATAGCCGATATCATATGCCCAGCCATCACCGCCGATTGCCCATACACTACGAGCTGGAACATAATCAAGTAGATCAGCAAGTTCTTTAGGAATGGTCTTATCTTTTAATTTATTTTTGATATCCATAGTTATATCAAAATCTTCTTTATTATCTAACCATTTATTAAATAATTCTTGTTCTTCCCTATCAACTGAGTTTAGAGATTCTTCCATAATGTGAGCAATACGTTCTCTTTTTTGTTTATAAGATGAATAAATACCATATGCAAATTCCGCATTATCTTCAAATAAAGAGTTAGCCCAAGGAATAGAGTATGGTGTTGCTGGAGCGCTACCACCGTAGATACTTGAACAACCTGTAGCATTAGCAATGACTAATTTTTCTCCGAAAAGTTGGGTTAACAATTTAATGTAAGGCGTTTCACCACAACCAGCACAAGCACCACTAAATTCAAATAGTGGGCGTTCTAATTGTGAACCTTTGATAGTAAATTTATTTAATGGATTTTTTACACTAGTTGTAAGTTCACTTTTATTCTTTTCTTTCTTTTCCACCATTGTTAAAGCTTTGTTACCCATTTTACCTGGACAAATACCAGCACAAAGACCACAACCAGTACAATCTTCCTCACTTATTTCAATAACATAGTGAAGACCATCAGCACCAATAAATGGAATACCTTTTGTCTCATCATCACTCGTTACACTTCTTATTACCGCATGAGGACAAACTAGGGAGCACATACCACACTGGATACAATTTTCTTTATTCCATGAAGGAACAACATTTGAAATATTTCTCTTTTCAAGTTTAGTTGTAGCACCAGGAAAACGACCATAAGCATAATCTTCTAGAGCACTAACAGGAATATTATTACCCAAGCGATGATTCATTAAATCAATTACATTATCATCAACTACTTTAATAGTTTCTAGATAAGTTTCATTTATTACTAGGCTATCCATTTTATCTAACGCTTCATGCATAGCAGCAATATTATTGTTAACAATATCACTACCCTTTGTTGCAAAAGCCTTTTTAACACTTTCTTCAACAATACTTACAGCATTATCAACATTAAGTAGTTTTAATATCAATACTTCCATAATCTTACTTATCTTACCAGAAATATGATTATCCATTGCTATATCTTCCGCATTAATAAAATATACTTTAATGTTTTTAGTGGCTATGATATTTTTTACTTTATTAGGTAATAATTTTAATAATTCATCTTTGTTTTTTATAGTATTTATTAATAGAATACCATTTTCTTTTAAGTTATCAATCATATCAAACATACGAAAATAGATATCTTTGGTAACTACTGTTATCCTTGGATTAGTTACATAGTATGGTTCTTTAATAATCTCATCTGAGTAACGTAAGTGGGATATAGTTACACCACCACTTTTTTTAGAGTCATATTCAAAGTAGCCTTGAACATATTTATTTAGGGATTCATGAACTATTTTTAACATATCTTTACTAGCACTAACCATACCATCAGAACCAAAGCCATAGATTAATATTTCTTGATGTGGTTTGTTAATAGAAATTGGTACTGGGGCAAGACTTAGATTGGTTACATCATCTGTAATACCAATAGTAAAGTTATGATGCGGATTATCTTCAAGCATTTTAAATACGGCATTAATATCTGCAGGTGTTGTATTTTTACTTGATAGACCATATCTTCCACCATAGATTTTAATATCAGTATCTTTTAATACTCCACAAACATCTAGGAATAGCGGTTCACCGAAAGATCCACTTTCTTTAGTGCGATCTAATACAGCAATTTTTTTAACACTCTTAGGTAAAACATTCAAAAAGTACTTAGAACTAAATGGGCGATATAGGTGAACCTCAATTAAACCGACATCTCCCCTTTTTTCGATGACTTCTTTAATTGTATCATTAACACTTCCCATTGCTACAATTATATTTTCAGCAGATGGGTTACCATAATAATTAAAAGGTTTATAATCGGTATGCATTATTTCATTTATCTTAGTCATGTAGTCATTTACAATATCAGGCATAGCATTATAGTATTTATTTCTTGCTTCCATACATTGAAAATAGATATCTTCAGTCTCTGACATACCATATTGATATTTTTTACCAACATTTAAAGTGCGGTCTTTAAATTTATTGATAGCATCGTGATCAACTAAGGCAAGTAATTTATCTTCAGGTATTTCTTCGATAGTATTATATTCATGACTGGTTCTAAAGCCATCGAAGAAATGTAAAAATGGAAGTGAGCCTTTAATAGCAGAAAGATGAGCTACCGCTGCTAAATTTTGGGCATCTTCAACACTGGATGAAGCAAGCATACAAAATCCGGTAGCACGAGTTGCATAAATATCTTGATGGTCTCCAAATATAGATAGAGCATGAGTTGCTAGAGAACGTGATGCAACATGGATTACACCTGGAAGCATTTCTCCAGCCATCTTATACATATTAGGAATCATTAAAAGAAGACCTTGACTAGCAGTAAAAGTTGATGCTAGAGAACCAGAAAGTAAGGCACCATGCATAGCACCAGCAGCACCTGCTTCGGATTCCATTTCAATAACTTTAGGTTTAGAATTAAATATATTAAGTAAATTAGTGCCAGTTAGAGTATCAATATTTGCTGCCATCGGACTTGATGGAGTTATTGGATATATACTACATACTTCACTAAAGTAATAAGCAATTTTACTACAAGCAGTATTACCATCAACTATTTTTTTCATTTAATCACATCCTATTACTTTAATTATAAAGCATATTTTACCTTTTTTGAAGTAAATTTTATTTCATTGAACTTTTTTTACGTTTGTGTAAAAAAAGTTCAATGAGGAGATTATATGGATTCAAATATTATAGAAATAAATGAATATTTAAAAATAAAAACTTTATATGTTAACAAATAAATAACGGATTAAATTAGCACTGTTATCTTCTCCTAACATTAGAACTACATCCCTAATGAAATATTATTTGATAATTTAAATGAAGAAAGCTAAAGACTACTTTGTCCTAGCATTTATTTTTTTACAGTTATATATTTTTGATTTCTTGCATTAATGCTTTTCTTATTTGTATACTCAAGCATACCTGCTTTTAATTCATCTATTGTATTGTGCACCTGTTTGTGCACCTGTTTGTAAATTTTCAACAACAGAAGTATTAATTTTTAGTTTTGAAAATGTCCAAATTGTGCTAAGTTTTCATAACAAATATTTAATAGATTTAAGTCTTTAATAATATTTTGAGGTTTACAGTCTTCATATAATTCATCAGTTACAGGTATATCTCCTTTGTCACTATTTATATAAATGCTTAAAGGTTTAGCAATTCCGATAGCATAACTTATTTGAACAATACACCATTTTAGATTTTGTTCTTTAAGTATTTTTTTAGCAATCTCTCTTGCCTTATATGCTGCTGATCTATCAACTTTGCTTGGATCTTTGCCACTGAAGGCTCCACCACCATTTGGGGCAAATGAGTGATATGTATCAACTACAATCTTTCTGCCAGTTAGTCCAGCATCACCAGTAAATCCTCCGATATTAAAGCGACCAGTTGGATTAATTAAGAAGTTTTCTACCTCTATATTATATTCATCACAAATACTAGTTACTTTGTCTTTAATTAATTTATCAGTAACACTCCTATTTTTTTCAGTATTTTGATAAGATATTGTAAAATATTTTATTTTTACTAACTTGTTAAATTCATCATAAATACCTGTTATTTGAGCTTTGCCATCTGGTAATAAGTCAGGTTTTGTTTTTCTTACTTCATCATACCATTTACTTAATTTTTGAAGTATTACCATGGCTGTTGGTAACAATTCCGATGTATCATTACAAGCAAAACCAAACATCATACCTTGGTCTCCTGCTCCACCGATATCGTTATTAGTCCCAATAGCAATATCTGGGCTTTGAATACCTAAATTGTTGATAATTTCATAGTTATCAACATAGCCAATATCTTTTAAAACTCTGTTAATAACTTTAGAGATATCAACATTAGACTTACTAGTTACTTCTCCAGTAACAAATATTTTACCTTTTCCACCCATTACTTCGATTGCACAACGAGAATTTTTATCTTCGCTTAAATAAGCATCAAGTAAGGCATCACTAATTTGGTCACACACTTTGTCTGGATGACCACGAAATACAATTTCGTTTGAGATTATTTTCATATACACTTTCCTTCCTTCCGTAAAACCTTAGGAAAAGAAAAAAGCAAGTGAGAAACCTGCTTTAAGTTTCCTCATAATACGGCTTTAGCACCTAACTTAATAGGTTGCTGTGATTTCTTCGGGCCAGTCCCTCCATCACTCTTTATAAGGTTTTACAAATTCATTTTATGATATTTTTCTTTATTTGGCAACTACTTTTTTATTTTTTCTTCTATTCTTAATAGTCTGTTGTATTTAGCTATTCGTTCACCTCGGCACATAGATCCAGTTTTAATAAATGGTATAGACATACCTACAGCTAAGTCAGCAATAAAGGTATCTTCTGTTTCCCCGCTACGATGAGAAATAATCGTTTTATAGTTATGTTTTTTAGCAAGTAATATTGTTTTAGTCATTTCGGTAACTGTACCAATTTGGTTAGCTTTAAGAAGTATTGCATTACCAGCGTGCATATCAATACCTTTTTGTAAGTATTTTTCGTTAGTTACAAAATAGTCATCACCAACAATCATGATTTTATCACCAACTAGGGCAGTAAATTCTTTTAAAGTATCGAAGTCATCTTCAAAGAATGGATCTTCAATACTAAGTATTGGATATCTTTTTAATAGTTCTTGATAATACGCAATTAATTCTTTGCTTGTTAGATTACGTCCATCAATGCTATATGTTTTAGTTTCTTTATTATAAGTTTCGCTGGCTGCAACATCTAGAGCAATAAATATATCTTCACCAGGCTTGTATCCGGCCTTCTTGATGGCTTCAACAATAAATTCTAAGGCCATAGCATTATTTTCTAAATTGGGAGCGAATCCTCCTTCATCTCCAACACCAACATTAAAATTATTTTTAACAAGTAGATTTTTAAGTTCATGAAATACTTCTGCTCCAGCCCGAATTCGCTCATGCATAGTTTTTACAACTGGCACAATCATAAATTCTTGAATATCAATGTTATTAACAGCATGTTTACCACCATTGATGATATTAATCATTGGTACAGGAAGCGATACACTTTTACCTGATACATATTCGTATAATTCTTTATTTTCACTTGCCGCAAGACATTTTAGGCAAGCAAGAGATACACCAAGCATTGCATTAGCACCAAGCTTACTTTTATTTTCAGTGCCATCAAGTTCTATTAACAACTTATCAACACTTGCTTGATCAGCATGTTTACCAAGTAAAGCAGGTCTTATTACTTCATTTACATTACGAACAGCATTAAGTACTCCCTTACCATTATATCTTTTTTTATCATTATCGCGAAGTTCTAGAGCTTCTCTACTACCAGTTGATGCTCCACTTGGAACACTTGCAGTTCTTGTAATATTATTATCTAAAGTCATATCGACTTCAACTGTAGGGTTTCCTCTACTATCCAAAATTTCTCTAGCATGTACTTCTTTTATTAACATAATTTTTCACCTTCTTATATATATTAGTATAACGAATTGCCAAATATTTATCAAGGAAAAGTAATTTTCATTGACATAAAAAGAAGAAATCCACATATGCACCTGTTGCTGCATATGTGGATTTCTTCAAAAATTTGTTTGTAATTACCAAAATATATCCATTATTTCTTTACTACGTTTTTTAAATAGAATGGTATCAGAAACGTTTAGTACTCCAACAATCATTAGGAATGCTCCAGAAAGTTGAGTTAAAGTTAATGCAGAGAATGGATTAAATACTAACATTATTCCTAAGACAACTAAGAATATTCCAGTTACAAGAGTAACTAACCAGGAATCTTCATTACCCTTTTTTAGCCAAACACCATAATTTATCTTAGTTGCACCATTAACAATCACAAATAATCCTAAACAAACTGTAACAAAACTCATTACACTATAAGGATAAAGAATAATTACTACTCCTAGTATCGAATATAATACTCCGAATACTATGTTTAGGGAATAAATTTTAGCTCCATCTCTATGGAAGTATTTATATACGGCATTAATACCAAATGCTAAAAATACAACACCAACAATTATACCTACTACTTTGTTAGAAACTGCTGGTAAAAATACTAATACCAAACCAACTAAGATAGAAGCAATTGCTGTAATAAGAGAATAAATAATCATTCTGTTATAAACGTTTTCAATACTATTTTTAAATGGAGTTTTTGCCATAACATCACCTAATATTATTATACTGAATATTAAAAAGTTGTCAACGATTTAGTAGTAAATTTAGCATAAATATGATATAATGTTTTCTTATATAAAGGAGGTGTAATCATGTATATTAAAGAACTATCTTTAGAGGAGTTTAATAGATTTGTTCAAAATAATATTATAGGAAATTTTTATCAATCTGTTAACTATGCAATGCTTAAAGCTGAAGAAGGATATGAATATGAATATATTGGGCTAGTTGATAATACCGATATTATTGGGGCGGCATTAATACTTTATAAAAGAATTGGTACTACCCATTATGGTTATTCCCCACGTGGTTTTTTAATCGATTACTCTAACCCTTACCTTCTAGAGACATTTACTAATTTAGTTAAAGATTATTATAAAAAGAAAAATTTTGCTTTTATAAAAATTAATCCAGAGATTGCTATTGGTAAATTAAATAAACATACTTTAAATTTTGAATACAATGAAAATTATAATGTAATTAATAATTTAACTAGATGCGGTTATAAAAAACTTAAAAGTAACATGAATTTTGAGGCATTATTACCAAGAATAAATGCTATTGTTAATCTAGGAGAAATGGATATAGATAAGTTTGCTAAAAATACCAGAAACAAGATTAAAAAAGGAATTAGGAAGGGTTTAGTATTAGAGAAAGCTGATCAAAGCAAAATAGGTATACTTGCGAGATTTTTAAAGGATAATTTAAATAAAGATACATATTACTATAATGATTTATATAATGTATTTAATAAAACTGGGGATGTTGATTACTTTTTAGTAAAAGTAAATTATAAAGATTATTTAATTAATTCCCAAAATTATTATAATTATGAACTTCATAAAAATAGTTTATTAAATGATAAAATGTTACATAAAGCTAATACTAATATAATTAATGCTAAAATGAATTCTGATAAGTCTTTACTTTCTTATAAAAATGATATAGCAGAAGCTTCTAAATACTTGAATGAAAACATAGATACTTATGTTGCTGGAGCGATGGTTATAAAATATGATAATAGAATAACTATCCAAATAAGTGGCTTTGATAAAGAATTAAAAAGATATGCCGCTAATTACTTTTTGTATTTTGCAATACTTGCTCACTATAGAGGTAAATATAAATATGCTGATTTAAATGGTATTGTAGCAGACTTTGATAAGGATAATCCATATCATGGATTAAATAGATTTAAGTTAGGATTTAATCCTGATGTATATGAATATATTGGAGAATTTGATTTAGTAATAAATGAATCCGTTTATAACCATTTACTTAAGAGTGGAATACTTGCCAAAGAGTTGAATAAAGAATAATTTCAAAGAAATATCAATGATTTGTTGATATTTTTTTATTATTGAAAATATCAGATTGCTAGTTATCAACTAGCGGTTATAAAAAGTTTATTTTAATACAATTAATTTTAGGTGAAGCATTTATGTATGAAGAAATAGATTACAACTCTTTTTATAGATTAATTGGAGATAATATTAAAAGAATAAGAATGGAAAATAAAGATAGTCAGGAAACATTTGCCGAAAAGATAGATATGAGCAGAGGATTTCTTTCTCAAGTAGAAAGTCCGGGACTTAAAGGTATTGGAGTATCACTTGATACCTTATATAGAATATGTATTGTATATAATGTAGATATAAGAGAGCTCTTTCTAGGATTTGATAAATTAATTAATATTAAAAATAATCCAAATATTGAAATAAAAGAATATGTTAATAATTAGAAAATCAAGATTGAATGCAAAGTCAATCTTGCTTTTCTTTTAAATTCACAAAATTCCAACAGTTTTACATGCTATTTTTCACAAAATTCCAGTTTTTATTATTTTAAATCAATATCTGATGCATATTTATAACTAATTTTTTCTCTAGGTTTAGTTTCTTTATAGCCTTTTTCCTGATGAGAATACTCTGATATTTCTTCAGCATTATAATTTTTGAAGAAATCTTTAATGTCATTAATAATACGTAATTGTTCTTTTGTTAAATGTTTGTTAGTGGGTTTCTTTTTAGCAACAATAGAAACAAATTCTTTATCATTGAAGTATCTTACTTTAATATCAATTATATCTTTTTCAAACAAATATTGTAAAAGTATTTCATAATTATTAGGTACTGGTCCAAAAGGATATTTGACGTATTCTAATCCTGTTATACACTCACCGGTATTTTTATAACTTAAAAAGTCACTATAAAACATTTCTTTTAATACTTTTGTTTTACTAATTGAAGTACTTGTTATAAGACTTATTAAATCTTCTACTTTATTTATATTAAATTTAGTATAGCCATTTATATCTGTTAAATTATTTGAATTATCAAAGAAAGACATTAATATTAAATTATTTGGAATATTTCCTAGTTTTTCTTTAATAGTAGATAAATCTTTAGGAGTTAGTGATTTTTCATTAGCTAAAACTAAGTTATTAATCATAGATGGATCATTTAATAACATTTTTAATATGATATAAAAGTTATCATTAGGTATAGATGATCCATTTTCATAACTTATTAAAGTTTTTCTAGCACAACCAATTATTTTAGAAAATAGTTCTTGAGTAAATCCGTATCTTTTTCGCAAATTAATTATATCGTGTGGAGATATACCATATTTTTCATTATATATTTGATAAGCTTGTTTTAAGGCATGATTTTCCAAAATTTCATCTTCTACTATGGAATCACAATTTTTGCAAAATCTTGTGTCACTCATTACTTTTATAGGGATGTCTTTAACTATAAAATTGTATTGATGTTTTTTTACATAAGTATTTGTGCTTCCACAGTTATCACATTTATATATCTTTGACATAAATACTCCTTCCAACTAAATTGTAACATAAGTTACTAATCTTGTCATTAAAAAACTATTGGCTTATCACCAATAGTTTAGATTTGTATAATACCAAATTATTTAATAATTTCAGATACTACACCAGCACCAACAGTTCTTCCACCTTCACGGATAGAGAATTTAGTACCGTT
>CALVKN010000013.1 GCA_944332715.1 uncultured Bacilli bacterium | reverse complement strand
AATATAAAATAAATTTTGTTCAAGTTTTCATCACTATGTGTGCCTTGAACGAAGTGAAAGGAATGAAAGTTTATATGCATAATTTAATACAAAAAATAAAAAAGTTTAATGAAGAAAGAGATTGGGATCAATTTCATAGTCCAGAGAATTTAGCAAAGTCTATTTCTATAGAAGCAGGTGAGCTATTAGAGTGTTTTCAATGGAATTCTAATTATGATATTGAAGAAGTTAAATCTGAACTTGCTGATGTTATTAATTATTGTTTGTTGTTAGCTTATAAAATAGGTGTTGATCCAGAACAAATAGTATTAGATAAAATGAATGTAACTGCTTTAAAATATCCAGTGGAAAAGGCTAAAGGAGTTAGCACAAAATATAATAAGTTGTAGGAAGTAAAATATGATAACTATTAGTACATTAAAATTTGATGAAAAAACGCCAGAAAATTTAAAATTAGTAAGATATGGATCTAATTGGCCTGCTGTGTATATTGTTAATAATGGTAAAGAAGCGTATATTGGAGAAAGTGTTGATGTTAGTAATCGTGCAAAACGTCATTTAAGAAATAATAATAAAAAGAAATTAGAACAAATAAATATTATTTCTGATGATACGTTTAATAAGTCTACAATTTTAGATTTAGAATCATTTTTAATTAAGTATATGGCTGCTGATAATAAATTTGTTTTACAAAATGGCAATTGGGGATTAAAGAATCATAATTATTATCAAAAAGATATGTATGAAAAACAATTTGAATCAGTATGGAAAAAGTTAAGAAAAAAAGGTATAGTTCAAAATGACTTAAAGTTAATTGAAAATTCTACTTTATTTAAATATTCTCCTTATAAATCTTTGACTTATGAACAATACATGATAGTAAATGATATATTAAATACATTGGTTGAGGAAATATCTACTAAAGAAAAAGCAATTTTTATGGTTCATGGCGGTGCTGGTACAGGAAAAACAATTTTGGCAATTTATTTGCTTATGTTAATTAAACAAATAGAAAATGTAAACAAATTAGATGAAGTAGAAGATGAGATTGATAAAAATTTGTTAGAAATATTGCGATTATCTGAAATAACAGATAAGTTAAATATTGGGTTAGTTGTACCAACTACTGGTTTGCGAAAAAGCATAAAAGAAGTTTTTCGTAATACTCAAGTCTTGATGGCTAAAATGGTTCTTAGTCCTAGCGATGTTGTTAAAAGTGATAATAAGTATGATATTTTAATAGTTGATGAATCTCATAGGTTGCGTAGAGATAAATGTGTTCAAGGACATGATGTAATTAGAAAAAATAATTATAAATTGAATTTGGGTAGTAATGGTACAGAATTAGATTGGATACTAAAAAAAAGCAAATATCAAATTTTCTTTTATGATAGAAATCAAACTATTAAGCCAGCAGATGTTAGGAAAGAAGATTTTGAAAAATTGATGCTTTCAGATAATTATCATGAATATCATTTAGAAACTCAAATGAGATGTTTACTAGGTGGAAATGAATATGTAAAGTATATAAGAGATATATTTAGTGAAAATGCACCAGTTGAAAAAATGAACTTTAATAAATATGATTTAAAATTATTCGATAATGTAAATGAAATGGTTGAAGAGATAAAGAATAAAGATGAAAAGTTTGATTTGTGTAGAAATGTGGCGGGATATGCATGGCAATGGAAAACAAAAGGATGTAAAATTTCTAAACGACTTACTAAAAAAGAACTTAACAAGATGATAAAAAAAGGAATGTATGATATAGAAATCCAAGGTTATAAATACATATGGAATTCTAGTAATAATGTTTGGGTAAGTTCTCCAAATTCTATAAATGAAATAGGTTGTATTCATACTATTCAAGGATTTGATTTAAACTATGTTGGGGTTATTATAGGAAATGAATTGAAATATGATAAAGAAAATCAAAAATTTATAGTGGATAGAAGTAATTATTATGATAAATATGGGAAAAACGATACCGATGATCAAGAATTGCTAGAATATGTTTTAAATATATATTATACTTTATGTACAAGGGGAATGCGTGGAACATATATCTATGTTTGTGATAATAATTTGAGAGATTATTTAAAAAAATATATAAATTAAGTGTAGGAGTGTAGTATGGTAGTTTATGAAGAAACAAAGGCTGAATTTATAAATGATGTTAATCTTAATTTGATTGTAAATAAAATATATACAAAATATCAAAAAATGTTTGGAAGAACTAGCGATTCTCAATTAAATTCGTGGAAAAATTCTATGCAATACATGCGTGGTGTATTAGATGATGATGAAATTCCTGGTAATGCTGGTGTGGCTATTGAATTTAATATTCCAACAACATCTAAAAGAATAGATTTTATTTTATCGGGTAGAGATAGAAATAAAAGAGATTCTGTTATTATTATAGAATTAAAGCAATGGGAAAAGTGTGAAGCTGTTGAAGGTAAAGATGGTATTGTTTCTACTTTTACAGGACATGCAGTTAGAGAAGTAACACATCCTTCTTATCAAGCTATGAGTTATGCTAATTTAATTAAAGATTTTAATGAAACTGTACAATTAGAAGATATAGGTTTATATCCATGTGCATTTTTACATAACTATGAGTTAGAAGAGGGCGATCCAATTTGTAGTGATATGTATCAAGAATATATAAAGGAAGCTCCAATGTTTGGAGCATATGACTTTATGAAACTAAGAAGTTTTATAAAGAAATATATTCTTGAAGGCGATGATAGAGAAACTTTATATAAAATTGAAAATGGTAGAATAAGGCCGTCTAAAAGACTTCAAGATTCTCTTGCTAAAATGCTTCAAGGAAATAAAGAATTTAATATGATAGATGAACAAAAAGTAATTTATGAAGATGCTATTAGAATGGCTATAGATACTTTGGCTGCTAATGATAAAAATGTGTTAGTTGTGCAAGGTGGTCCTGGTACGGGTAAATCTGTTTTAGCAATTAATTTATTAGTAGAATTAATTAGTAGAAATATGACTTGTTTTTATGTAACTAAGAATGCAGCACCAAGGGCAGTATTTAGAGATAAGTTAAAAGGCTCGTTTAGGATGACGTATATTAATAATTTATTTCAAGGCTCTGGAAATTTTACAGAAGCAAGCAGGAATGAAGTAGATTGTTTAATTGTTGATGAAGCTCATAGATTAAATGCAAAATCTGGAATGTTTCAAAATTTAGGGGAAAATCAAATTAAAGAAATTATTAACGCCTCTAATTTTTCAATATTCTTTATTGATGAAGACCAAAAAGTTACACTAAAAGATATTGGTTCAGTAGATGAAATAAAGAAATATGCTAAAGAATTAAATGCAGGAATAAAAATAGTAGAGCTAGAAAGTCAGTTTAGATGTAATGGATCTGATGGATATCTTGCTTGGTTAGATAATGTTTTAGATATAAGAAAAACTGCAAACTTCAATGATATGGACTTTGATTATGATTTTAGAGTTGTGGATAATCCTAATGAATTAAGAAGATTAATAGAAGAGAAAAATAAAATAAACAATAAGTCAAGATTAGTGGCTGGATATTGCTGGGACTGGATTAGTAGTGGAAAAAATGATTCTAACGTACATGATATAGTAATTCCAGAATACAGTTTTGAGATGAGTTGGAACTTAGGAAATTCACAAACATGGGCGATTGATTCTTTGTCAATAAATGAAGTAGGATGTATCCATACATGTCAAGGGTTAGAATTTGATTATGTAGGAGTAATAATTGGTGATGATATCAGATATGAAGAGGGAAAAATTATTACAGATTATACAAAAAGAGCAAAAACAGACCAATCATTAAAAGGAATTAATAAAATTGCGAAAGAACAAGGTCAAGAAGTAGCAAATGAAATAGCAGATAAAATTATAAAAAATACATATAGGACATTAATGACAAGAGGAATGAAAGGATGCTTTGTGTATTGCACAAATAAAGATTTGCAAAATTATATAAGATGGAAAGCAAAATAATCATTTTATTATGAATAATTTGAAAAATTTAACTAAATAAAATAAGTGTATTGCTAAGTTAATTAGTTGACTTCAAGTAAACAACTTGTTATAATGAAATCGAAAGCGGGGTTATATTATGGCAAGTTTTGTTGGTGATGGCATTGTTACTAAAATTAGTTTCAAAAAGTCTTATGATTTGTGGGGGAATAAAGAATATTTACCCAAAGATGATATACTTAAAATGCTTAGCAAAAGAATAAATATGAATTTATATGATGTTATTGATACAGCGGATGGTTTTATATTACTATTAAACCCTAGTTTAGTAAATGAACATTTGCATGATTTATTGAAAGAAGTATCGCATATTAATTTTTTGAGTGTTAATTGGCTAAAAAGAAAGTGTTATTTATATTTTAATAGTTTGGATATACTTAATAGTAAGTTTAAAATAAATTTAAATGAAAAGTTTGAATATGAATTATATGGTAATGATATATTAATTGAAAAAGAACAAGAAATAATTGCTGATAGTTATAATCGAGTTTATTTTCCAAATAGAGCAATAGGTTATACTGTGGGTGTTTATTTAATTTGTTTGGGTAGACAATATGATGAAATTTTGAGTGAAGATAATACGCTTGCTTTGTATTTGATGAATAAAAATTTAAAGAGATTTGAAAGTCCAATTTCTTCAACTTTTGTATATGGATTTATAGATAATTAGGGAGGTTTGGTTTTATGGGAAGATATATCGCAAGTGGTTTAGCGACTGTAATTTACATTAGAGAAAATAAAAATAGTGAAAAAATTAAAGACAAGGAACAAATATTGAAAGGAATAAGTAAAAAAATTGATTTAAATTTATATGATGTTAAAGAATATGATAATGGATACGAACTTTATTTAAAAACTGATATGGTAAATAAACATTTAAAAGATTTTGTAAAAGAATTAACCATGGAAAATTATTCAAATACTGATGCACATACACTTAATGATTATTATGATAGTGAAAAAGATATTTGGGATAATGATTTTGAAGTAAAGATTAATGAAAAAAATAATTATGAATTATATTTAAATAATAAAAAGATAAACGAAGATGAATATTTAGGGTTTAGAGAGTATTTTAATTTTGTTTATTTGCCGGAGGGTGTTTATGATAATTTTGCATATTTTATTGAAATTAAACTTTTATATTTAGGATTAAATATTGATAAGTTTATGCCTGAATTGGATCCTTATATACTTTATTTAATGAATCCGGATTTAAAAACATTTAAAAATCCTTTATCAACTGCATTTATATATGGAATTCGTGGTTAAATAATTATTGGTAGTTTTATAATATTTGTAAGAACTTTTTGGCTATAAAAAGTTCTTTTAATTTTTGGTAAAATTTTATAGCCAAACGAGCATTTGCTTGGTATAATAGTCCTTACTTTGTGAGGTTATATGAATAAAGAAATGATACTAAAAAATATCAAAGAAAAAGAACAAATGGTAAAACAGTTACAAGAAGAAATTACTAATTTAAAGTTGGAATTAGCAAATGCTTCTGTAACTATTAACAATTCGATTTCTACCAATGAAAAAATAGAAATATTAAGTAATTATTTTAAAGGTAGAGATGATTTATATTCAGTTTTACAAATTGATTCTAAAGATAATACTAAAAAATATTATGTTCCTGTTTGTGCTAATGAATGGAAAAGTGGAATTTGTAATAAAACGATGCATAAGAAATGTAAGGATTGTAAATATAAAGAATATGTACCTTTAACTAAAAATGAATATAAAAGACATCTTGAAGGAAAAATTGTAATGGGAATATATCCTTTGCTTGATGATAATTCTTGTTATTTTTTAGTGTTAGATTTTGATGATAAGTTAAGTAAATCCAATATACAAGAAGAATTAAAATCTTTTAAAAAAACTTGTAATAAATATAACGTACCAATTGCAATAGAAAGAAGTAGGTCAGGTTTAGGGTATCATGCTTGGATATTTTTTAGTGAAAAAGTTAAAGCTGCTAGAGCACGAAAATTGGGAAGTTTACTTCTTTCTAAAAGTATGGAAAGTATTGATACTTTAAAAATAGATTCTTTTGATAGAATGTTTCCTAATCAAGATTATTTACCTAAAAATGGTTATGGTAATTTAATAGCTTTACCATTTCAAATAAAACCTGCAATGTTGGGAAATACGTTATTCGTTGATGATGATTTTTTACCTTATAAAAATCAATGGGAATATTTAAATAGTTTATGTAAATTATCTAATGAAGATCTTGAATATTTAATTAAAGAAATATCTAATTATACAATAGATCTTGGAGATGAAAATATAAATATTAAAGATGAAATAAAAGTAAAAGATAAAGTAATTGCCGATTATCCAAAATATATAAATGTTATTTTAGAAGATATGGTTTATATTGCAAAAGATAATTTAAGTGCTAGTGCTAGAAATGCTTTTAGAAAGTTAGCGACATTTGCTAATCCGGAATTTTATAAAAAACAAAGAATGCGTCTTCCAGTATATAATATACCAATGGTTATTGATTGTAGTAGTAATGATGATAAATTTTTAAGGCTACCTAGAGGGACATATGAGTATTTGGAAAGTTTATGTGAATTAAATAATATAAAAATTAATATTGAAGATAAACGAAAATATGGAGAAAAAATAAAAATAAAATTTAATGGTAATTTATATAAAGAACAAAGTGTTGCTTTGAATGAATTGCTTAAATATAATAATGGTATTTTACACGCTCCGACAGGTTTTGGTAAAACTGTTATTGCTTGTAAGTTAATTGAAAAGCAAAGTGTTAATACTTTAATAATAGTTCATAATTTAAATTTGTTAAATCAGTGGCAAGAACGTATAAAAAAATTTTTAGATTTTGATGCTGGCCAAATTGGTGGAGGAAAAAATAATTTAACTAATATTATAGATGTTGCAAGCATAAAAACATTATGGAATAACGGTAGTGTGAATGATGTAATAAAAAACTATGGTATGGTAATTATTGATGAATGTCATCATCTTGGAGCATATACTTATGAACAAGCAGTAAATAAAGTAAGTTCTAAGTACGTTTATGGTATATCAGCAACACCTAATAGGGAAGATGGACATAGTCCAATTGTTAAAATGCAATGTGGAGATATAAGATATGAAGTCGATTATAAAAGATTTAATAAAAATTTAGGTATTCCTATGAAAATAATTGTAAGAGATGCTTATTTAAATTTTGTTGATCCTTTAATAAAAGATTATACTTTAAATGAAATAAAAAATTTAATTGTAAAAAATATTGATAGAAGCGAAAAAATAATTAGCAATGTAAAAAAAGAATATGAAAGTGGGAAAAATATTTTAGTTTTAACAGAGCGAATTGAACATTTAAATTATTTATACAATAGAATTAAAAAGATTACTAATAATGTTTTTCTATATAAAGGTGGTATGGGAAAAAAGACTTTGAAAAAATATAGTGAAGAAAATGAAAATATTATTAGTAGTAATGAAAACAAAATTATTGTAGCAATTGGTTCATATATTGGTGAAGGATTTGATGATGCAACTTTGGATGTTTTATTTTTAACTATGCCAATATCAGGATTAACTAAAGTAATTCAATATTCAGGAAGATTGCATCGTTATAATCCTAATAAAAAAGAAATACTTATTTATGATTATGTTGATAAAAATTTTAAACAAACGAGAAATATGTTTGAAAAAAGAAGAAAAACTTATAAAAAACTAGGTTATGAAATAATTGATACTAGAGAAATTGGTTAATCATAATTGGCTTTATGACGATAATAAGATGTTTATCCAAAATACTATAAAAGTTCTGAAAACAAGTGGATATTTGCATAAATTATGTAAACGTTCTTTTTGTAAATAAAATATATAGTTTTGTGTTACATTCAACTAACAATTGTGGTATAATGTATGTTGAAAGGAACATGAAATATGAGTAAAGAAGAACAAATTTTAAATTTAATTAAAGCGAATAACGGAATAATTACTTCAAAAGAAATTTCCAAGCATGGTATTAACAGAATGTTTTTAACCAGACTAGTTAAATCTGAAAAAATTGAAAGAGTAAAGAAAGGATTGTATGTTTTACCAAATACTTGGGGAGATGAATATTTTAATTTAATTTATGGAATAAACGCTATTTTTTCATATGATACAGCACTCTATTTTTTAGGGCTATGTGAAACTGTTCCAAGTGTTTATCATATTACGGTCTGTCGAGGATATAATGGGAAATTAAATCATAATGGCAATGTAAAACTACACTTTATAAAAAAGAAAATTTTAGAGTTAGGAAAAATAGAAATTAAAAGTCCTCAAGGACAAATTATTGCGTGTTATAATGCTGAGAGAAGTATTTGCGATTTATTAAAAAATAAAGATAAAGAAGATTTAGAAACTGTTAAATATGCTATTACTGAGTATTTGAGGGATAAGCAAAATAGGGATTTACCAAAATTAGTAGAATACTCTAAAATACTTAATGTTGAAGAAGAAGTTAATAGATATTTGGAGGTGTTAATGTAAGTGATAGATGTTATTGATGCTGAAGATTTAAAAATAAAGATTAAAACAAAAGCTCATGAAAATCATTTAGAACCGCAAGATATAATGCAGATGTACTTTTTTGAAAGATTATTATATCGGATTGGAATTAGTAAATACAAATATAATTTCATATTAAAAGGTGGGCTTTTATTATCTGCAATATTTGGCGATGAACGTAGAACCACTCAAGATATGGATACAATGTTAAAAGGAATACCATTAGAAGCTAGAACACTAGAAAAAATAATAAATGAAATAATAAGTATTGATGGTAAAGATGGAATAACTTTTGAAATTGTTAGTATTAAAGATATTAGATTAATAGATAAATATGGTGGATTAAAAGTTAAATTAATTGGATATAAGGAACATTTAAGGGTACCACTAGCAATCGATATTACTGTAGGAGATCCTATTACACCTAAAGAATTAAAATTCAAATATAAATGCATGTTTGATGATTCCTATATTAGCATTATGGCTTTTAATAATGAGACTATAATAGCTGAAAAATTTGAAACATTTATTACTGATAATATTATGAACACTAGAGCAAAAGATTTTTATGATTTGTATATTTTATTAACTAGATTTTATAATGATATTAATAAAGATGATTTAGTACAAGCAATTAAAAATACTTTTATAAGGCGAGTATCTAAATTTGATATGGATATGATTGTTTCTAATTTTGATTTAATAAAAAATAGTGAAAAATTAAAAGCAAATTTTAATAGATTTAAATTAAGAAATTTTTATGTAAAAGAGGTAAGTTATGAAGCTGTTATAGATGCCGTAGAAATAATAATAAAATTGCTTCAAAAAGAACTTATATTAGTATCTTAAAAAAATGGGCTTAATGTAAATGAAAATACTTGCGTTTTTTTCTCTTTCCATGTAATATATAACCGTGAGGAAGCAGTATGGAAATAAATGGTAAACTTATTAAACAAATTACAGAGACAAAATATTTGAATGTTGAAAATACGGAAAGATATCGTCCGATAATGCGGATATTTTTTGAACATTATGAAAAGTTAGATTATTGGCTTTATAAAGAAGATATTTATAATGAGTTAAAAAATCAGGATGGTTTTGTTAGTTATACTATTGAAATGTGTGAACAAGATTTAAATCAATTGGTTTCTTGGCAAAGTTTAAGTTATTTTCAAGATACTGATAATGTGGCAACTGTTGATGAATTTAAAAATCGTAGATATCGTTATCAAATGACGGAGTATGCTAGAGAAATAGAACGCTTTGTTATGCATCTTGAAACATTACAGGTAAAACAGTCATCGCTTGAACCTAAGTTATTTGAAAAAATACGTAATTTAATTAATATGCTTATAACAGCAACTGATATAAAATTAATTCATGAGTATTTTGAAGATCTTAATTATAATTTTACAACTTTAAATGAAAATTACAAAGATTTTTTGAAGATGTTTCATGAGGCTAAGGCTGAAGATATGATGAAAACGGAAAATTTTATTATATATAAAGATAGAGTTATTACTTATTTAAGAGATTTTATTTCAGGTTTTCAAACAAATAGTTTAAAAATTGTCGATGTTTTAGATAAATTGCCTAAAAATTTTGAAGATACATTGTTAAATGCTTTGGATGAATATCAAAAATCGATTCCCAGTTTAGAACCTAACTTTGATTATGATTATTTGAAAGAACTCAATCGTGGTAAATGGCGAAGTATTAAAGGATGGTTTAAAAATGATTCGGGAATTTCTGAAAGTAAAAGGCTTAAAAATGCTATCAATGATATAATTAATAAAATAATGAAAAATGTTTCAGCTATAATCGAAATGCAAGCAAGTGGAGTGAATAGAAAAGAAGAGTATATTCATATATTGAAAATGTTTTGTAATACCAATACTTTAGAAGATGCTAAAGATATTGGGGTTGTTGCGTTTGGCATTCCAAAGGTTGAACATTTTTCTAAAATAGAGAAAGTTACAGAAATGCTTGATATTGATTCTTTAGATATCGATCCTTTATATATTGAACTTAAAAGTCATAGTAGAAAAGTTAAAGAAGCTACAATAAAAAGAGCAATTGTTGATAAAAGTTTAGCAAAAAAAGAACAACTTGAGGCAATAACTGCTATTAGAAATAGAGAAAAAGCAATTCTTGATAGACATATTAATGCTGGGGAAATTGATATTAAAAAGTTAGATAAAGTGTCTAGTTTTGAAAGAAGATTTATTTTATCTTTGATAAGTAGTGGATTATATAAAGATGATTTTGTAAGTAATGGTAATTATGGGATTAAATATAAGGTAATAAAAAATAGTAATGAATATATCGATTTAATTAGTGATGATGGAGTGCTTAGAATGCCTGATTTAAAAATTGTTTTCGGAGGCAGAAATGAATAATGAATATAAAGAAGAATTTAATATTTTATTAGATAATTGGTGGGTTTCTAAAGCTAAGAATAGTGATGCATTCTATAAAATTAAAAGTAAAATTACCAATTTAAGAGAAATTGCCAATAAAATGGGGTGTGACATTATTTGCAATAATAAATTAATTAAATTAGAAAAAAATCCTTTATGGTTAGATAATGTATATGGAATACAGGAGTTTGATAGGAAGTTAGATTATGTTTTGTTTTTAGTTTTAATTATATATTTAGAAGATAAAGGGTTAGATGAACAATTTATTTTATCTGATTTTACAGATTATGTTAGTAATTGTCTTGCTAATATTGATGGTATTAATAAGCCTGATTGGACTAATTTTAAAGATCGCAAAAGTATGGTTGATGTTTTAAAGTATGCAACTAGTATTGGTGTTATTAGACTTCGCGATGGAAACGACGCTAATTTTGCTGAAAATGTTACTGCGGAAGCTTTATATGAAAATACAACATTATCGCACTATATTGTTCGTAATTTTAAATTTGATGTTTTTAGTTGTAATAATGCTAAAGATTTTATAAATAAAGAATTAGAAACATTAGATAGTAGAGATTATAAAAGGATAGTAACATATCGTGGTTTGTTTTTATACCCTCATGTTTATTTTCCTGATTTAAATACAGAATCTTTAATTTATCTTAAAAATATGCGTAATAATGTTGCTAATGATATAGAAACCTTTCTAGGTGGAGAATTAATATTTGTTAAAAATATGGCTTTTGCTAGTATGGTTGATAAACAATATAATGTATTTCCTAATATGAATCAAAGTATTACGGATATTATAATCCTTATAAGTCATTATCTAAGAGAATATGTTGTGGATAATAATTTAAATAGTGATTCTACAATAAAAATAGATGATTTAAAAATGATTGTGGATAAAGTATATAAGGAAAATAACAAATATTTTTCTAAAAAGTATCGTGTTTTAACTAAAGAAAACTTTTTTAAAACGATGATTAATGAGATGATAACTTATAAAATGGTAAAATTAGAAAAAGAAAATGTATTAATATATCCAATAACAATGATGTATGATGGGGTATATGAAAATAATAGTGATGATATAGAAGAAAACGAAAACTATGAAATACTTTCATTTAATTGGGAGGAATAATTATGCGTTATAAAATAAATAAAATAGGATTTTTAAATTATTGGTTATATGATGAAGAAGAATTTTATTTTTGTGATGGTAAATTACTTCTTCGAGGAAGCAATGGTAGTGGTAAGACTGTAACAATGGTTTCAGTTTTTCCCCTTTTATTTGATGGTAATAAAAATCCTGAAAGATTCGATACATTTGGAAGTAGAGATAGAAAAATAGAAGATTATGTATTACCACAAGATAGTGAGCAAAATGAAAATACAAGTTATGTTTATATGGAATTTTATAATAAAGAGATAAATAAATATTTAACTATTGGTATGGGGATTAAAGCGACAAGGAATCGTAGTAATGATTTTTGGGGATTTGCTTTAACTGATAATAGAAGAATTAAAAACGGATTTTCTTTATATAGAAATCACTTAAATAAAATTCCTTTAACTAAAAAAGAATGTCAAATTGAAGTTGGTGTTGGAGGAGAATTTGTAACAACTATTAAAGATTATAAAAGTATGGTTAATAGATTATTATTTGGTTTTGAAAATGATAGTATGTATTCTGAATTAATAAATTTAATGCTACAACTTCGTAGTCCAAAATTATCTAAAGAATATAAACCCACTAAATTGGAAGAAATATTATCTGGTGTCTTAGAACCAATTTCTGATAATGATATTCAAAAAATGTCTGATTCCATTGAAAATATGAATAAATATAAAGAAATTATTGCTGATTTAACAGAAGAAAACAGAGTATTAAATGTTTTAAAAAACAATTTTTATGATTACAGTGATAATGTATTATATACTAAGGCTAAAGATTATATTGATTCAACAAATATTTTAAAAGAAAGAGAAAAAGAAGTTTTAACAACAGAGAAAAAGGTAGCTGAATTAAAGGAAGATATTGACAACTATAATTTAGAGGCTTCTACTATTAGGCTTAATTTAGAAGAAGTAACTTTACAGGAAAAGGAAATAGATAAACAAGATATAAACTCTTTAATTGATTCATTAAACACTTATAAAACTCGTTTGCAAGAGGCGTTAAATAATAAGGAAAATTTAGAACAAAAACTAGAAAATAAAAAAGACAATTTAAATATTAAAGAATTAGAGATTAAAAAACAAGAAGATGAATTATATAGTTTAGAAAAATTACAAAAAGAAAAAATTATCGAACTAGAAAATAATATTAATGATACGCATTTTCTTGATTTGAGTAACGCTAGTTTAAAAGTAGATACTTTAGAATTTTTAAGTAATGATATAACTGATAAAAGACAAATTATAAAGGAAGTTAAAGAAGTAGTTTTAAAGAAAGATAAATTAATCCAAAATGCTTCAGTTATTGAAAGTGATATTGAAAAAGAAAAGAATAATGTTCAAAAAATTAATTTAGAAAAAGAAAAATTAACAACGGTATTATATGAAGAAATTGATAATATTATTAATTATTTTTATGGTATGCAAAATAATAAAGTTTTAATTATAAATAACGAAGTAATAGAAAAGATTAAAACAATATTAAAAAGATTAGAAGATACTACAAAAATGGAAATTAATGATATTATAACTAATATTTATTTTGATTTAAAAAAGGATTTAAATAAAGCTTTAAATGTAATTGATAAAAATAAATTAAAGTTAAATAGTAAGTTAGAAGTATTAGAAGAAAAGAAAAATAATATTAAAAATATTTTTGAAAATAATATAGATGAAGAAGAAAGAAAAGAATATGTTAAAAATCTTAATATTGATGCTAAGTATTTATATGAATTAATTGAATTTAAAGATAATGTAAGTAAAGATATTCAAAGAAATTTGGAAAACGCTTTAAGAGGTATGGGATTATTACAAACATTGGTTATAAAAGATAATAATGTTAAAAGCCCCAAACATTTAAAATCTAGAGGTAATGTTACTAATTCTATAGAAAAATATTTTAATATAGTGGATAAAGATTATTATAATGAAGTAAAAAACATTTTAGAAAGTATTAGTACGAATGATGGAGATATTTATATAGATGAATATGGTAACTATAAAATGGGTTTAATTGAAGGATCTATAATTAATAATTATGATTTAAAGTTTATTGGAAGTTTAAAAAGAGAAGAATATATTAATAGATTAACTCAAGATATTAGTGAAGAAATGAATATAATATCTGCTAATATAGATGATTTAAATAAGGATTATCATGAAAACTTAAATAATATAAATTTGTTAGATGAAGAATATAAAAATATAATAAGTTTTGATAAATATTTAAATTGTATAAAAAATCTTAAAAATTTAGAGCAAATAATAAATAGTAGTATTGCTATAATAAATTCTAAAGAAGAAAGTTTAGCTAATATAAATAGTAATATTAATTTACTCGATAAAGAAATAATAACTTTAAAAAAAGATTATCAAGGATCTGTTATAAATGAAGAATTAGATAATGTTAGCAATATTTTGAATGAATTATTAGTTTTAATTAAAGATGTTTTAAATGTTTATTGTAATTGCAAGAATATTGAATCTACTAAAAACATGTTATTAAATACTAAAGAAGAATTAGAATTTGATATTGATTCTATAAGAGATGATATTATTAAAAATGATGCGACTATTAATACTATAAATAACCAAATTGCTGCAATAAATGATAGTCTTTCTCAAGATAAATATAAAAATATTATCGAAGTAATTGAAGAGATAAAGACTAAAAAAAGTAATTTAGAAGCAAGAGATAAAGAATTAATAATGTTGTTAGCAACTGCTAAAAATGAACTTGAGCATCAAACAACTTTATTAATGACAATTAAGGATAATTTAGAAGAAGAAAAAGTAATTAATAAAGCGTATTATGATGTGTTTATGATGGAATATAATTTGGGTTATAGTAGAAATCAAAATCTTGATGGAGATATAATTAAATGGTTTAAAAATTATAAAATTGAAAAAGTAAAGAGTTTAAATGATGCTAGTGATAATTTTGTTGATAGATTAACTGATCATTTATTTAAATTGCAAAATTATGCTGGTAGAAAAATTTATCCTTTTGATAATTTAGAAGAAACTGTAAATAATTATACAGAGAAACCAGAATT
Source organism: uncultured Bacilli bacterium (assembly GCA_944332715.1). GTDB lineage: Bacteria > Bacillota_I > Bacilli_A > RF39 > UBA660 > Onthocola_B. Next base: position 13,765 of record CALVKN010000013.1, on the reverse strand, counting down.
CAAAAAGCGAATTGCTAATATTTTAATAAATGCTAAGAGAATTGATATAGAGTTCAGAGGTAAAAGTGGCAAGATATTAAATATATTAGAGTTAAGTGATGTTTTAGAAACGGATCTTGCAAATAATAAAAGCTTACTTAAGGAAGAAGATAGAAAATTATTTGAAGATTTACTATTAAATAATGTTGGGGATAGTATTAGAGAAAAAATTAGAGATAGTAAGAAATGGGTTTTAGAAGTTAAAAAGATTATGGAAGCTATGAATACTTCTAGCGGTTTAACTTTTTCAATCGGTTGGTTAGGAAAGAGTAAAGATACAGAACAAGAGCTGGATACTAATGAAATAGTTGATATATTTAATGCTGAGGTAGAAATGCTTAGTGATAGAGATGAAGCAAAAATTGTTGAACATTTTAGAAGCAAAATAGCATTAGAAGAGGATAAGTATGATGAAGGGGAAATTAATTATATTGAAGTAATTAAAAATGTTTTAGATTATCGAAAGTGGTTCCAATTTAAACTTTATTTCAAGCGCACTGGTGGGGAAAGAAGAGAACTAACTGATAAAGAATTTTCAAAATTCAGTGGCGGTGAAAAGGCTATTGCGATGTATATCCCTTTATTTGCGGGTATAAATGCTAAATTTAATGCTGCACGGAGTGATGCTCCAAGGATAATTGCTTTGGATGAAGCGTTTGCAGGAGTTGATGATGCCAATATTGAAGATTCATTTAGAATATTAGAAGAATTGAATTTAGATTATATTTTAACTAGTCAAATATTGTGGGGAGATTATAAAACTATTAATAGCTTGGCGATTTCGGAACTTCATCATTTGCCAGAAAGTGATGTTATAAGTGTCATGCGGTTTAAATGGGATGGTGTTAAAAGAAGTCTTATAACTAATGAAAGTGAGTATGAAAATTGAATTTAGATTATTTTAAGAAAAAAGAATTACAAGTATTATTTCAAGCATTAAAAGAAAAATATGTTAACAAAGGTAATTTAACAGGAATTATATCTTTAAATATAAAAACAGAGGGCGAACTAAAAGAAATAGAAAAATTTATTAGAAATGGTAAGATATTAAATTTAGGTATTAATAAAGTAAAAATATCGGATATTGAAAAATCTATTTTACAAAGTAAATATAGTGGAATATCTTTATTAGAAATATTGGAGTTTTTATTTGGAAATATTACTACCAAAGAAGAAAAGAAAAATAAACAAGCAAAAAATGATAAAATGTTATTAGAGGAATTTAGAGATTTTTTTAATAATCCTTTTGTGGATTATTTAGTAGAATTGGATGATAAAAAAATAATTACTTTATTAAATAAAGAAAAAACTTTAATTTATAATGTTATGAAATCTATTTTAACTTTACCAGCAAAGCCAATGCGTTTGAATGTTTTTTCTACCATTATAACTAAAGATCCTCATTATTTCGATGTTGATACAAAGAATTTTAATGTGTTTATGAAATATTTGACTATTTATGGAAATTTTGATTATCCCAATACAAGAGAAAAAATGGAACATATTTTAAATAATTATAATTTATTTACAGATACTTTTTCTAATACAGTTATGATTTATAATATTTATGGAGAAGATTATTTGGATATTTTAGCTAAAAGAGAAGAAGTAGTAGTTTTAAATTTGGATAATATAAATAAATTAAAAAAATTATATACTTTAAATAAAAAAGTTTTAATAGTAGAAAATCCATCAATATTAAGTGATTTAGATAAGACTAGGTTTGGAATAATTGTAACAAATGGTAATCCTAACTTAGCTGTTTACGAAGTTTTAGATAAGTTTATAGGACATGAATTTTATTATAATGGTGACTTTGATCCTGAAGGTTTACTTATTGCTGACAGATTAAAAAGTAGATATAAAAACTTAAATTTTATATTTTATGATGATATTCATTTTAAAAAATGTGTATCTGATAAAATACTTACTGAAAGTCGTATTAAAAAGTTAGATAATATTAAAAGTAAAGATTTGGAAATTATAAAGAACATAATTATTGGAAGTAAAAGAATAGGATACCAAGAAAGATTAATTGATGATATACATGATTATATAAAAGAATAAGGGAGTGTAACTATGTTTGAAGATTTATTTGGTTTTAATAAAATTAATTTATTGTTTAGTAAAAAAATTGAAGGAGATTATAAAGATTGTTTAAATAATTATACAAAAGAACAACTGGAATATATTTTAAATTTTTTAAATATTTCTTATAAGAGTAGTTTAAAAAAAGAAATGTTAGTTGAATTATTAAAAGATTATATATTTGATAATTTAGAAGATATAGTTAGTAATTTACCTATAGTTCTGTTAGAAAATTTAGAAGATTTAGTAATTTATTTGGATGGATATTGTTTAGAGTTATGTGATTTTGGTCTAGCTTTTGGTTTTGATTGTGGTGATGACTATGAATTATATATACCAAATGATTTAAAAAATAGATTAAAAAAAGTAATTAATAAAGATGTTTATAGAAAAGTATGGCTTAGTGATATTAAAGAATTTGTTAAATTGTATTTTTGGATGTATGGCTTAGTTTCTAAAGAAAAAATAGTAGAAGAATATGAGAATGTTGCTAATAAAAAAGTTGATTGGATTTGGGTATTCGAAAATTTAAATGATGAATTTAAGATATATGAAATAAACAATGAAGAATATTTATGGCCAAAAAGTGTTTTATTAGATCCGTTAAAAGAAGATATTAGTTTAGATTTTTATTATCCGGAAAAAGAAATTATGGTTTTAAATATGACTTATTGTTTAGATATAATTAAAAAAATTGGCTCGTTTTTAAATATAGAAGATAATAGAATAATAACTAGTTTTATAAAATATGTTTTATTAAAATATCAAGATATTGATAAAATAGTAAGTGATTTTGCTTTGGAATATAATTTAAATAAAAGAAAAAGTAATGAATTAAAAAGAATATTAGATGTAGATTTTTTATTTCCAGTTTGGCAATATGGTGGTAGAACAAAAGAACAACATGATATTAAATATTTTAATTTAACTAAAATGCCTAAGGATAAAAAACTTTTAAGTTGCTTGAAAGCCTTAGATGATGTGGCAATATCTAGATTGTATGATACATATAATGTTAAATCTTTAAAGGCACTTCGTGATGCAATTATGTCATCTTTTGAAGATATAGCTGTAAACTTTGATAATGAGTTTATCAATTATTTACTAGATATTGATGAAGTAGATGATGAGTTGCCTTTTTCAAATGAAATTGTGGTAGGATTTTTTTACATGTATAAAGGTGAAAATAAGAAATCAATCATAATACCTAGGGAAATTGAACAAATATTAAAGAGAAATACATATGATGATGAAATTTTTAGTAATGACTTAATTTATGGTTATTTAGTTTATAATGGAGCTTTAGAAAGAAAAACTTTGCAACATATTTTAGAAAGTAGGCATAACATTCATTTTACGTTGTCTGAATTAGATCGTTTAGTGATTAGTCATGGGGCATTCATTCAAAATGGAATGTATTTATTAGTTGATAATATGGCTAAGGAAATTTTAAATGATATTTTGGCTGGTCAAAAAGAGTATGGAGTAAAAGAGTTAATTTATGATGATACAATTTTGTGGTTAGATGATATTGTTGCAGATGAACTAGAATTTGTATTGGAAGATGCCGATTTAAAAGATATTGAAAGAGACTCTTTAATTGCTTCAACAATTTATATGATGCATATTAATAAGTATTCTTTTGATACAATAAAACAAATGATGCAAGATAATGGTGTAAGTTTAAATAAAAAAATTGAAAGGGAATTTGATAGTAAAGTAATAGAATTTTTAGATGAGTTTCCTTTATGGGTATGTGGTGGATACTGTCAAGTGGAATTAGACTGTGAAAATGTTGCTTTACTGTTTTAAGTAGTTATGGATGAATTAAAGAAATATGGTAAAAATATATTAATTAATGATAGTGAGGCAAGTGTACTTTTAAAATATAATATCGATGTTACTAAATGTAGTTCAATTGATGAAGTATTGCTATTGGTTGATAGAGTAGATGATGACTTATCAGATGAAGAATACGATGAATTAGATTATGTAGCAAGCATACTTGCAGAGAGAAAATACTATATGGAGACAAATAAATGAAGCGATGTTTTTGGGTAAATATGGATAATCCTTTGTATGTTTTATATCATGATGATGAATGGGGAGTTCCTAAGTATGATGATCAGGAATTATATGAGTTATTAATCCTCGAAATGTTTCAAGCGGGGCTTTCTTGGGAAACAATACTTAATAAACGTGATAATTTTAGGAAGGCTTTTGATAATTTTGATTGGAACAAAATAGTAAATTATGATGAAGATAAAATAAATGAATTGATGCAAGATAAAGGTATAATTAGAAATAGAAGAAAGATTGAATCAGTGATTAATAATACCAAAATTTTTATGGATATTCAAAAAGAGTATGGTTCATTTGCTAAGTATATATGGAGTTTTACTAATAACCAAGTAATAATAACTGATAGTAAAGTTGTTAGTAATGAATTATCTGATATTATATCAAAAGAACTAAGAAAACGGGGTATGAAGTTTGTAGGTACAGTTATAGTTTATTCTTATTTGCAAGCAATCGGCGTTATTAACAGTCATGAACCTGTTTGCTTTAAAGGAGTAGGTAATGGATAGAATTAATGGCTTTATTGATGTTGATAAGTTATTAGATATACCAAAAAAAGAAATATATGATGTAACTGAATTACTTAAGTTTATACTAAAAAATAATAATACTGTAAAAGTTTGCAAACGAAGAATGAATGCTCAATTTGTTTTTAGCTTTGTTTATAATGGCGAAACATATTATTTTAAATTTGATTCTCTAGTTAGTCCTTATAATGAATTAATGTTTTACTATTTAGCATTAGATATGGGTATCGATAGTGTTTCTTATGATATAGCAAAACTGGGAGTTTATGAAGGGGTAATTTCTAAAGATTTTAAAGTTCCTGGTGCAAAATATATTTCAGGTAGGAAGATATTAAACATAAATCATGGCCAAGATTTTAATAAATATAATACTCTTTATGATATTTGGGCAGATTTAGAAGATTACTTTAAAGATAGAAGTGATAGGCAGGATATTGTTGCTAAGTTGATGGATAAATTAGTTCGTATTTTTATTTTTGATTTACTTATTGGTCAAGAAGATAGACATCCAGATAATTGGGGAATAGTAAAGTATCCTAATGGTGAAGTTGATTTGCAAATTAATTTAGATAACTCAAGGGGTTTAGTAGATCACCCAATTATGGTTAAACATCAACTTAGAATGGATCAGGATTTTATGTTTACGGAAGATATGATAGAGAAATTTCAAATTGTTAGCAGTGATGAATTTAGTTCAATACTTCCAAATTATTTGTGGGTAATAAGTAGAGAAAACATATTAAAAACTTTTGTAAAAATTGAAGCACAAACAGGTACAGTAATGCCAGAAGAATTAAAAAACGAATATTTAAAAAAGTTTTTGATATATTATGACTTTTTTGATGAGTTATTAAGTGATTTACAAATGAAAAGATAGTTGTAAATTTCATTGTTATAACTTGTCTAATTTAGGAAAATCTCTTATAATTGTAATGAGGTAAAATATAATGAATGAAGAAATAATTAGTAAAGTTAGTAAAAAAATAAATAAGCACCCATATCAAATTAAAAATGTAATTAATTTACTGGGTGAAGGGGCTACAATTCCTTTTATTGCTAGATATCGTAAAGAAGTAACTGGCAATTTAAATGAAGAAGAATTGAGACTCATTGAAACGGAATATAATTATGCAGTTAATTTACAGATGAGAAAAGATGATGTTAAAAGGTTAATTGATGAAAAAGGAATGCTTACACCAGAACTTGTTAAAGCAATAGATGAAGCAACTAAATTGAGTGAAGTGGAAGATATCTATACACCATTTAAGGAAAAGAGAAAGACTAAAGGTACGGAAGCAATCAAGATGGGACTTGAACCTTTAGCAAAGATTATCATGACACTTCCTAATAAGACTCGCGATGAAGTTGCCAAAGACTATTTAAATGATCAAGTTAAAACTGTAGATGATGCGATGCAACATGCCGGATATATTATTGCTGATTGGATTAGTGATAAACCAAAGTATCGAAAATTTATTAGAAATTATTACTGGTATAATGGAGTAGTTAAGGGAAAAATAAAGAAGAATGCCGAAGATCCTAACAAAGTGTATGAAATATATTATGACTTTGAACAAAAGATTACGAACATGAAACCACATCAAACATTAGCTATTGCGAGAGCCGAAAAAGAAAAGGTGGTAACTTATAGTTTAAGTGTCGATAGTAAAAAAGTATTAGAATACTTACACAATGAAGTAATTGGTAATAAGAAAAGTCCATTAGTACCTGATATAGAAAACTATATTGAAGATGCTTGGAAAAGACTACTTGAACCTAGTTTAGAGAGAGATATCAAAGCAGAGTTATATGATAAAGCAAGTGAATTTGGTATTAATGAATTTGGTAATAATTTGGAAAATTTACTTCTTACTCCACCAATTAAAGGCTGTGTGGTAATGGGCTTTGATCCAGCTTTTAGAACTGGTTGTAAGCTTGCTGTGTTATCACCAACTGGTGAGGTTCTAGAAATCGGAGTAATTTATCCTCATGAACCAAAAAAAGAGGTTGATATGGCAGAAAAAATAATGCTTGCTTTAATACAGAAACATGGGGTTAAGATTATTGCCATTGGTAATGGAACAGCATCAAGAGAAAGTGAAGCATTTGTGGCTAATCTAATAAAGAAATATAATTTGGATGTTAAATATGTAATTGTTAGTGAAGCAGGTGCTAGTGTTTATTCGGCATCACCTTTAGCTAAGAAAGAGTTTCCAGATTACTCTGTTGAACAAAGAAGTGCAGTAAGTATTGGAAGAAGATTACAAGATTCTTTATCAGAACTAGTTAAAATTGATCCTAAAGCAATCGGAGTAGGTCTTTATCAACACGACTTAAAACAAAAAGAACTTGATGAAGAACTAGGATTTGTTGTAAGTAAAATTGTTAATAAAGTTGGTGTTAATTTAAATAATGCTAGTGAAAGTATACTTAGTTATGTATCAGGCTTAAGTAAAAGTATTATTAAAAAAATATTAGATTATCGAAAGAAAAATGGAAGTATTAAATCAAGAGAAGAATTAAAAAAAGTTGAAGGTAATGACAAAGCATTTGAACAATCCGCAGGTTTCCTTCGTATATTTGATGGGGATAATCCTTTAGATAAAACAAATATTCATCCAGAAGATTATGAATTGGTTAATAAAATTTTACAAGATAATGATATAGATGTAGCTAAAGTTGGTAGTGATTACATGAAAGAAAAGATTGATGCAATAAACTCTAGTGAGATAATGAATAAATATAATATTTCAGAAGAAAAATGGGATTTAATTAAAGATAATTTAGTTAATGGTGTAATCGATCCAAGGGATGAAGTAAAACAAATGACTTTGCGTAGTGATATACTTACAATTGATGACTTAGAAGTTGGTATGTCGCTGGAAGGAACTGTTCGAAATGTTACATCTTTTGGAGCGTTTGTTGATATTGGACTTCATGATGATGGACTAGTTCATATATCTAAAATGAGTAAAGATTTTGTCAAACATCCTAGTGATATTTTAAAAGTTGGAGATATTATAAATGTATATATATGTGGTATAGATAAAGAAAAGATGCGAGTAAGTCTTTCTATTGTAGAGGTGTAGTGTGAAAGCAATAATAGGTTTAATAAAATTAGTTTTAGTTTTTGGCTTTATGGCTATTGCTTTTTTGCTTTTAATTAATAAAACTTTTATATATGAAGTATATAAAGATGATGAAATTATGCAAGGTAGTGGTATTCCAATAAGTAGGTTTATGTATTATCAAGGAAGAAGTAAAGATACTGCAACATTTATTACTCCCCTTAATGCCAGTTATTTAAATACATTTAAGAGTGATTATTTAGAAAATCTTGAAGAATGTTATGGTAAATATTATTATGATGATGATAACTATATTACTATAACTAATTATAATATTGTTGATAATAATTATTATCGAACAGTAAGTATTGCTTTTAATCGAGGCAATTATTGTAGTGATGATTATGTTTTAAGTGATATGTGGGTTTATGAATATAATAATGTAAGTAGTTATGTTGATGGGGATATTCCTGCTTCTTCAATGACTAACTTGATTAATGCGGTTTATGCCTCAACGAGAGTTAATGAACCAATTATAGATGATTCTTATGAATCCCAAGTTAGTTTAAGTGTTAATTGTAGCAATAATGATAGTAATTATACTTTAACTTTTAGTGATTTTAATAGTAATCAATTACTAATTGTTAAAAATGATGGTGAATCAGAACAATTTGCCGTTTATGAAGTTGCTAATGTTGTTAATTATTTAAATAGTTTAGGCTAGCAAATATCTTATTGTTATTATATAATGATTTAAAGGAGTTGAACTTATGAAATCATTTAGTGTAAAAGACTTAAAATATTTAATACTATATACGGTTGTTTTAGTATTTGCTTTCTTGTATATAGATAAAATACTTAGTATTTTAGGTTATATAATAAAACTATTTATGCCATTTATTATTGGTCTTGCTATTGCTTTTGTTTTAAATGTTTTAGTAAATGTTATTGAGAAAAAGTGGCTTAAAAATTGGAAAGTTAAAGTTATGACTAAAAGAGCAGTTAGTTTATTAATTGCCCTAATATTAGTAATTGGATTTATTGTATTTTTACTATTTTTGATTATTCCTAATTTACAAAATACAATTGCTATATTTGCAGATAGTATTCCAGTTTATAATGAAAATTTACAGGATTTACTTAATAGTTGGGGAATTGATGCAAATATTATTAATGAAGTGGTGGAAGTATTAAAATCTTTAGGAGATACTGCTAGTACTTATATAAAAGAAAATAGTAATCAAGTATTAGAAACCACTCTTGGTATTGCTACAAATGTTGTAACAGGATTTGTTAATGTAACAATTGGATTAGTATTTGCGATATATTTTCTTGCTCAAAAAGAAAAATTAAATACACAAGTTAATAAATTAATGGATGCTTATTTACCTGATAAAATAATAAATAAGATTAAAGATATTGCATCACTTTCTAATAAAATATTTTCTAATTTTGTAGGAGGACAATGCCTTGAAGCAATAATTATAGGATTTTTATGTTTCTTAGGAATGTTAATACTTCGACTTCCTTATGCATCAACTATTTCTGTTTTAGTAGGTTTTACAGCATTAATACCAGTATTTGGAGCTTTTATTGGAACAATTATTGGAGCTTTCTTGATATTTATGGTTAGTCCTCTTCAAGCACTGATATTCATCATATTTATATTGGTATTACAACAACTTGAAGGAAATTTGATATATCCAAAAGTAGTTGGTAAATCAGTTGGTTTACCGGGCATTTGGGTTTTAGTGGCTGTAACTGTTGGAGCAAGTATTAATGGTGTTTTAGGAATGCTTTTAAGTGTGCCAATTGTATCTATTATTTATAGTATTGTTGCAACTAATGTTAAGTATCGTCTTGAAGAAAAAAATAAAGACAATAAAAAAGCACAAGCATAAGAACTTGTGTTTTTTTGTAAAGCGACATCAAAGACAAAATTGTCTTTGGTAAAAATATGAAAAATGGATGTCGCCTTACAAGAATTATTATAACAAATATTTATTTTAAGTCAACTCATTTTAGACAATATTTTGTAAAATGCTGTAATTTGTGATAAAATAGTACAAGTTTTAAAAAGGACAAGGCCTTTGTTATAAGTAAAATTGTTATAAGTGAATAAGATACATTAGATGAGAAAGAAGGTGGAAATATTGAATATAAAAGATTTTCCAATGTTAAAACAAGATATTATTTATTTAGATAATGGAGCAACTTCTCTAAAACCTAAATATGTAATTGATAAAATGACTGAGTATTATGAAAAATATAGTGCAAATGCGCATCGTGGAGATTATGATATATCATATAAGGTTGATATGGAGTATGAAAATGCCAGGGATTTAGTGGTGGAATTTATCAATGCTAAGGCAAAAGAAGAAGTGGTTTTTACTAGTGGAGCAACAGAATCTCTTAATATGATTGCTACAGGTTTTTTTGCTAATTTGGTTGAAGCGGGAGATGAAATATTAATAACTACTAGTGAACATGCATCAAATGTTTTACCCTGGTTTAGACTGGCTCAAGATTATGGTTGTGTTGTTAAGTTTATACCACTGGATGATCACTTACATGTAACAGTAGATAATGTAAGAAAAAGTATTACCCCAAGAACAAAGATTATTGCTCTTGCTCAAGTTACCAATGTTATTGGAGATATTAGACCGATAAAAGAGATTTGTAAACTTGCTCATGAAAATAATATATTTGTGGTGGTTGATGGAGCTCAAAGTGTACCTCATATGAAAGTGGATGTTCAAGATTTAGATGTTGATTTTTTAGCATTTTCAGGACATAAAATGTTAGGACCAACAGGTATTGGAGTTTTATATGGTAAACAAGAATTACTCGAAAATTTAGAACCAATCAATCTAGGTGGAGGAATGAACGAGTCATTTGATTCTCCGAGTGAAGTTTATCTAAAAGAGTTACCAACAAGACTTGAAGCAGGAACTCCCAATATTGCAGGTGTTATTGGTCTTGGAGCAGCAATAGAATATATTAAAAAAATAGGAATGGATAAAATTCATGAAAGGGAAGTACATTTAAGAGAATATTTAATTGAAAAGTTAGTCCGTATTCCGCACATCGATATTATAAATTTGGAAGCGGATAGTGGAATAGTTGCTTTTAATGTCGATGGTATTTTTTCTCAAGATGTAGCATATTATTTAAATAAGTATAATATATGTGTTAGAGCAGGTAATCATTGTGCCAAAATACTTAAAAATGCAACGGGAGTAACTAATTCATTACGTGTAAGTTTGTATTTTTATAATACGGAAAGAGAAATTGATGAATTAGTAGAATTATTAAGTGATAAGGAAAAAATAATTAGTGAGATGATTTAGATGGAAAAACGAGAAGTAATAATGGATCATTATAGTAATCCTAGGAATAGAAGAAGAATAAATGATGTCAGATATATTCAAGAAAATACGAGAAATTCATCATGTATAGATAATTTAGATATTTATATTGATATAGAAAATGGTTATATTGAAGATATAACTTTTGATGGTGAAGCATGTGCCATAAGTATTTCATCAGCATCTATTATGACTTGTAATTTGAAGGGTAAAACTATAAAAGAAGCAAAAGAATATATTGAAAATATGGAAAGTATGCTTAATGATAAAGAGTATAATTCTAATATACTTAAAGATGCTGTAGTTTATGAAGATACTAAAAATACAAGTCGTAAGACTTGTGCATGGTTGCCATATGCTGCCGTAAAAAAAGTGTTGGAAAATTTAAGATAAGCACAAACGTGCTTTTTCTTATTTATTATTTTTGATAAAATATGTCTTGTGGAGGAATTATGGAAGTAATTGTGAAAGAAAGAATTGGGGCGTATGGAGTGATTATTCAAAATGGTAAAATTGCTTTAGTAAGAAAAGCAAATGGAGGATATAAAGGAAAACTTGATTTACCTGGTGGGGGAATTGAACATACAGAATCCTCGATAGATACGTTAAAAAGAGAAATTAAAGAAGAAATTAATGGGACAGTAGTTAGTCAAAAACTAATAGATGTAGTTGCTACAAATATAGTATGGCAAATGGATACGGAATTAATGGAAGATTTACATCATATTGGTGTAATTTATGAAGTGAATATTGCTGAGGCAGATTTAAAAAGTGATGCTGATGGCTTAGATTCTTTAGGGGCTTCTTGGGTAGATTTAACTACTTTAAATATAGAAGAGTTATCACCATTTGCTAAATTTGCTGTAAATAAATATAGATAATTTTAGGAGTGAATATAGGTGAATATAGAACACAGAAAGTTATTTTTACGTAAAGATGCTTTCTTTGTTGAAGATGCTAATTGGCATAACTTAAATAAAAATTATGAAAAATTTATAAATGCTAATAAAGATAAAAAATTATTGTTAATTGAACTAGGAGTAGGATTTAATACTCCAGGTATTATTCGTTTCCCTTTTAAAAAAATGGTATATGATTTTAAGAATACTACACTAATTAGAATTAATAATAAGTATAGTGATGTAGTATTTGAATTAAAAGATAAAAGTATTTTAGTTAATGATGATTGTAAGCAATTTATAGATAATTTAAATAATAAATAAAACAAATTTAATGCAAATCTTTCTAGGTGATTTGCTTTTTTTGTTGTATAATTAAATAAAAGGAGAAGTAGTTATGTTAAAAAATATTGAAGTATTAACTCATAGTAGTATTAGGTTTAATAGGAAAGTAGTTATTTATTTTGATCCTTATAAAATAGAAAAAAATTATAATGATGCTGATGTTATATTTATTACGCATAGTCATTATGATCATTATTCTGAGGAAGATATTAAAAAAGTTATTAAGGATAATACAATAATTGTAGCACCTTTTGATTTGGGAAAAGATTCAGAATTTAAGAAGAGAAATATGCTATTAGTAAAACCTAATAAGAGTTATAATGTTCGAGGATTAGATTTTAAAACAATACCTGCATATAATACAAATAAAAACTTTCATCCTAAATACAATAATTGGGTTGGTTATGTTATAAATGTAGATAATACAACTTATTATATTGCTGGAGATACTGATGCAACGCCTGATAATAAAACTGTAAAATGTGATGTTGCTTTTGTTCCAATCGGTGGAACTTATACGATGGATTATAAGGAAGCAGCAGAGTTTGTTAATGAAATAAAACCTAAGATTGCAGTACCAACTCATTATGGTTTAATATGTGGGGCGAAAGAAGATGGAGAAAACTTTGCTAAGTTATTAAATAAAAATATTGATTGTAAAGTATATATTAAATAAAGTATTATGAAAATAATTACAATTTGTGGAAGTATAAAATTTCAAAATGAAATGCTATGTATAGTAAGAAAGATGACATTGGAGGGAAATATTGTTATTACTCCAATTTTTCCTGTTGATAAAAGTTCTAATGTTACTCCAAGTGAAAAAGAAATATTTGATAAGGTGCATAAAGAAAAAATAAAGTTAGCTGATGCTATATTAGTTGTAGATGTTGATAAGTATATTGGTAAAAGTACTAAAAATGAAATTGAATATGCTAAATCTTTAAATAAAGAGATTATGATAAGCAATTTGATTGTATTTATTGCCGTAATGTAATATCTCATACCGATACGGAAGGAATGAAGCAAATAATAAAAGAGTTAAATAGAACATTAAAACAAAATGGTGAATGCTATTTAACATTAGGTTCTAAAGATACTTGGGGATTTAAACAAGAAGATTGGCCCTTAGTTGATGAAAACACTTGAATGAGAATGGAAAAGGGCCCAGAATACAAAGTACCCCATTTTTATGCTGATTATAATTTGATAAAGGAATTATTTAAAACGTTTGAAATACTTGATATCCATCAAGAAATTGATTATTATGAAAAAGTATGGATTAAATATTTTTCAAACTCAACCAAGCGTTTAGTCATATCAACGCTTGGTTTATTGTTATATGAATATTT